>JALHVH010000171.1 GCA_022867105.1 Candidatus Aminicenantota bacterium | reverse complement strand
GGCCTGGTCACCTTCATGAATCCGCTGGCGGAAAGGATGACGGGCTGGACCCAGGACGAAGCCCTCAGCCGACCGCTTCCTGATGTTTTCGGCGTGGGAGGTCCCTCTCCCGGGAAAGTTTCCCGGCCGGAGAAAGGCGGCAGCACCAGGGAGAACCTGCTTTCGTGCAAGAAGGGCGGCCAGGTCCCCGTCGAGCAGACCTCGGCCCCCATCATCGACAGCAGGAAGGTGGTCCGCGGAAGCGTCCTTGTCTTCCGGGACATCGCCCGGCGGAAAATGGCCGAGCGGGAGCTCAATGAAAGCTGTAACCGGCTAAGCCGCGCCCTCGAGGGCATCATCCGGGCCATGTCCGTCACCATCGAAATGCGCGATCCCTACACGGCCGGCCACCAGCGGCGGGTGAGCAAACTCGCCTGCGCCATCGCCCGGGAGATCGGGCTCCCGGAGACACAGATCGAAGGGATCCGAATGGCGGGCGAGATCCACGACATCGGGAAGATCTACGTCCCGGCGGAGATCCTGAGCAAGCCCGGCAAGCTCACGGACATCGAGTTCACGATCATCAAGACCCACGCTCAGGTCGGTTACGACATCTTGAAGAACATCGAATTCTCCTGGCCGATCGCCGACATCGTGGTCCAGCACCACGAACGCCTTGACGGCAGCGGCTATCCGGCCCGCCTCAAGGCCGATGCCATCCTCCCGGAGGCCAACATCATCATCGTCGCCGACGTCGTCGAGGCTATGTCCTCCCACAGGCCTTACCGGCCCTCCCACGGGATCGATAAGGCCATCGCGGAGATCACTCAAAACAAGGGCATCCTCTACGACGCCGCGGTCGTCGACCATTGCGTCCGGCTTTTCAAGGAAAAGGGATTTTCGTTCGAATAGAATGTTGATTACCGCCATTGTTCTTTCCCTGCTTGGAATTGCGGCGTTCGTCTTCCTCTTCGCCCACGACTTCAACATCTACTGGCTCATCCTTTCGCCTGTCATCCTCGCCATCTACGAGTTCCCGGCCGTTTTGGCGCTCTGGTTACATAAAAGGAAGAAGAACAAAGCCCGCTCAGTCCATCCCGTCTAACCCCCCGACCCACATGAACGGGGAGAAGACGGACCAGATTGAGCGGAGATGCCGGAACAGCTTGTTTGACGCTCGTTCGGGAGAGCGCCCCCGACGGGATTCGAACCCGTGTTGCCGCCGTGAAAGGGCGATGTCCTGGGCCTCTAGACGACAGGGGCAAGAACAATGAGCCGTGCTGGACTCGAACCAGCGACACCCGGCTTAAAAGGCCGGTGCTCTCCCTCTGAGCTAACGGCCCGAAAAGAGAAAGCCCTATTAATAGACGAATACGCCGGGCGTGTCAACCCGTCCGCGGCGCTGCAATTACGGGAGCTGCTCGAACTTGACGATGATCCACCGGCCGTTGTGCTTGAGGTTGGTCGCTTCGTCCTTCAGAAGGTAACGCCTCATGAATAGCTTGTAGTTCTTATCGCCAGCATCCCTGGTCATGATCTTGAGAACGACTTCCTTCGAGTGGACATCGCCCGTCAGGTCGCGGATGTTGATCAGGTCCTTGGCGCCCAGAGAGAAGGCCGTGATCTCTTCTTCCCTGGCGGCGGCGGACTTGGCGTCATTGTAGCCCTTCTGAAGCTCCTTGTGGAGTCCGAATTCCTGGTCGTACTTGACCTGCATCTCATCCACCTTCTTCTGGGCGGCCTGCTTGGCGGCCTTGGTCCGGGCCGTGTCAAGCTCGTCCTTGGCCACGTCCAGGGCGTCCTTGGCGTCGATGGTCGGCCCGACATGCCCCTCGAGCTTCTTCTTGAGATCGGCCTCCTGCTTGCTCAACCCGGGAAGGACCGCCGGCTCGATCTTTTCCGCCGCCACGCTCACGACATCGAAGCCGGAGACGTCCATCGTCAGGGGTTCGAGGGCCATGGAGGACATGGTCGAGTTGTCGTTCATCCTGACGGCATTGAAATATCTCTTTAAGAGCCCTTCTTCAGGTTTCGACGAGCAGCTCTGGAACACGACTAAGACGAGCACCGCGGCGATGATGATCAGACTCTTTTTTCTCATGACTCCTCCTTCCTAATATGGGACAGTTTCCTTGTTCCTAAATTTTACATTTTTTTCGCTGTAAATTGCAAGTCCCAAAATTATCGATGGGACATAAGTCGGAAAGGTATCGTGTCCCTGGAATTCCGGGTATATAGTCCTTCTGGCGACCGGCCGGGTCTTAACAGGTTCCCCGTTTTATGGTATAAGGTTCTGTTTTACTGATATCCTGAGGTCTAAAACATGGAAAGCATCAAACCCGTCGTCCTCAAACCCAAGAAGGACCGAAGAACGACCATGTTCAGGATTCTTGTCTATGGCATCGGAAATCCAGGCCGGCGCGACGACGGATTGGGGCCGAAGCTCGTTTCGCTCGTCGAGCTCCTGGAGGCCACGGGGCTCGAAGGCGCCGCGTTCGATTCCAATTACCAGCTGAACATCGAAGACGCCCTGGCCTGCTCGAAATTTGACAGGGTGATCTTCGCGGACGCGTCCGAAACGGGCGAATCTCCCTTCGCCTTCACGGAACTCGAGCCCGCCCATGAGATCGCCTTCACGACCCACGAACTATCCCCCGCCGCCGTCCTCGCCCTGTGCGAGGAGCTCTACGGTCGGCGCCCCAAGGCATGGGTATT
>JALHVH010000170.1 GCA_022867105.1 Candidatus Aminicenantota bacterium | reverse complement strand
TCGGCTCTTGAATGAAGCCGGATACCGGACCAGAAACGGCTCCAAATTCTCAGACACGACCGTAGGAAGGCTTTTAAGGGATACCACGGCAAAAGGGTTGCACCGGGCCAATTGGACGAAAGGGCCGCCTGAAAAGAACCAGAAACGGGTCATTAAGCCCAAAAATGAATGGGTCTACGGCCGGATCGAACCCATTATCACCGAAGAACTCTGGGATAAGTGCAACGCGATCCTGGACGAGCAGGAGAGGAAGAACAAGAGACCTACCCGGAAGACCGTTCAACTCTTCGCCGGATACGTCTTTTGCCATTGCGGCTATAAGATGTACGTTCCATCGAACTCTCCAAAGTACATCTGCTACAAGTGTCGGAATAAGATCGGAACAACAGACTTGGAAGACATCTTCCATCACCAGCTTAAGGATTTCTTCTTCTCGCCGACAGAGATAACGAATTATTTGAACCAGGCTGATCAGGTTATCAAAGAGAAGGAAGACCTTCTAAAGACTATAAGGGACGAGAAACGGAAAACCGAACAGGAGATGGAAAAGACATATAGAGCTTACATCTCTGAAGAGATTACGATGGAAGGCTTTGGACGGCATTACAAGCCCCTTGAAGAAAGGCTGAAACAGATTGACGGCCAAATACCAGAAGTCCAGGGAGGGATCGACTTCTTGAAGATTCAATATATCTCCTCAGACCAGATTTTCAATGAAGCAAAAGATCTTTATTCCCGCTGGCCTCAGCTTATGCCTGAAGAAAAGCGCAAAATCATAGAAAACATTACTGAAAAGATCACAATCGGAAACGAAGACGTTACCATCAACCTCACCTATCTTCCCTCATCCTTCGAATTGATGGCATCTGGGCAACGCAACCACACGGGTTCATGGCGGCGACCAGCATGAACGACGCCGGGAAGGTGGCGCTCGAAAAGCACCGGGAGACCGTGATGCGGCCGTCCTCCAGGGGCTGGCGGAGGTCCTCTAGAACCTTCCGGCGGAACTCCGGAAGCTCATCCAGGAAGAGGACCCCGTGATGGGCCAGGCTCACTTCGCCCGGCCTTGGCACCAGTCCTCCGCCGGCGAGCCCGGCGTCGGTGATCGTGTGATGCGGCGACCGAAACGGACGTTGGCTCACGGCCCCGGTCCCCTGGAGGAGCCCGGCTGCGCTGTAGACCCGGGTGACGTCGATCATCTCGTCGAAGGTCATGACGGGGAGTATCGTCGGGAGTCTCCGGGCCAGCATCGTCTTGCCGGCGCCCGGCGGACCGATGAGGAGGACGTTATGCCCCCCCGCCGCGGCCACTTCAAGGGCCCTCTTGACATGCTGTTGGCCTTTCACCTCCTGGAAATCGACGTTGTAGATCGGAGTCGAAAAGAGGTCCTCCGGCGGGACCGAGGACGGCCGGATGGCTGATGATCCGTTCAGGAATTCGACGACCTGGACAAGATTGTCCAGGGCGAAGACATCGAGGTCCGGCACGAGGACGGCCTCCCGTTCGTTCGCCCCGGGCACGACGATGCCGCGGAAGCCTTTCTTCTTGGCGAGGAGGGCGATCGGCAGGACCCCGGGAACGGGCTTGAGCCTCCCGTCCAGGGCCAGCTCACCGACGAACAGGTAATCGCTCAGCCTCTCGGGAGGAAAGATCCCGAGGTCGGCCAGAAAGCCCAGCGAGATAGGCAGGTCGAAAGCGGATCCCTCCTTCCTCCGGTCCGCGGGCGCCAGGTTGATGGTGATCTTCCGCGACATGACGTCGTAACCGCAGTTCTTGAGGGCGGCCCTGACGCGTTCCTTGCTCTCCCGGACGGCCGGATCGGGCAGGCCGACGGTGATGAATTGGGGAAAACCCAGGCGGATGTCCACCTCCACCTCGACGGTGTAGGCCTCGATCCCTCTGAGCGATGCGCTGAAAATCTTGAAAAGCATCCGTCTTCACTATAAAGACGGACGCGGGGGCGTTATGGTATCACTCCCAAAATCGCCGATGGAATTCCGGTCCATGTCCTATCGGCAATTTTAGGTCACTTCTCCTTCGTCCCGAATTCCTTGGAGAGCTTATCCAGCTCCTCCTCGATCTCTTTCTGCGACTTCATCTTGATCTTCGTCAGCTGGAATGGCGCGGCCTGGCC
>JALHVH010000018.1 GCA_022867105.1 Candidatus Aminicenantota bacterium | reverse complement strand
CGCCGGCGGCGGCTCGATCGCCTATGTGGACGGAGGGGGCTCTCTGCGCGTCGGCCCGGAGAGCGCCGGGGCCGACCCCGGGCCGGCCTGCTACGGAAAAGGAACCCTGCCGACTGTGACGGACGCCGACCTTTTTCTGGGGCGCCTGGACCCTGATTTCTTCCTCGGCGGCAGGATGCCCGTCCAGCCGGAACGAAGCCGAAAGGCCATCGGTCAGCTGGCCGCCCGGATCGGGAAATCCCCTCTCGAGACGGCCCTCGGTGTTATCGCCGTAGCCAACGCCAACATGGAAAAGGCTATCCGCGTCATTTCGGTGGAGCGGGGTTTCGACCTCAGGGACTTTTCCCTCTTCTCGTTCGGGGGCGCCGGAGGCATGCACGCGGTGGAAATGGCGGAAGATCTTCGGATGCCCCGGGTGATTGTCCCCAGGAACGCAGGAGTCTTATCCGCCCTTGGCCTCCTGCTCGCCGATTCTGTTAAGGATGACTCCATGTCGATCCTGAAGAACGCGGCTTCCGTCCGTCCGGGCGAACTCGAAAAATCCTTTCTTGCCCTGGAGTCCGCAGGCCTCGAGGGCATGAGGGCCGACGGGTTCAGGGACACGGATATCTTTTTCCAGCGCTTCGTCGATCTCCGGTACTTCGGGCAGTCCTATGAAATTTCCGTCCCGTTCAGGACCGGAAGCGCGGGACGCAAGGTCGTTTTAGAGGCATTCCATCGCGAACACGAAAAACTCTATTCCTATCGTCATCGGGACAGGGCCGTTGAGATCGTCAACATCCGGCTGAAAACCGTCGGCGTCACGAAAAAGGTCGAGTTTGAAAAGCTCCGGGAACGGAGATGTCCGCCGAAGGACGCAGCGATCAAGACGCAAACCCTGTGCGTGAAGGGCCGCCGACATCATGGCGTGGTTTACGATAGGTCCCGCCTCCGGGCCGGAACGAAGGTCGCCGGGCCGGCCCTCGTCATCGACCCGGAATCAACGGCGTTCCTTCCCCCGGGATACACGGCCCGCGTGGACCCCTTCTTGAACCTGGTCATCAGAAAAGGCTAGGCGGGAATGGAAAGATACGATCCGATCGAGCTCGAACTTTTCAAGAACATCTTCATCTCCATCTCGGAAGAAATGGCGGCTGTCCTCGGCAGAACGGCCCTCTCCCCGAACATCAAGGAGAGGAAGGACTTCTCCTGCGCCCTCTTCAACGACCGCGGCGAGACCCTCGCCCAGGGTTCGCACATTCCCGTCCATCTCGGGGCGATGCCGCTTTCGGTCCGGGCGGCCATGGAGAGCGTCCGGTTCGAGGAGGGGGACCTGGTCATCCTCAATGATCCTTACCGGGGCGGCACCCACCTCCCGGACATCACCTGCGTTTCGCCGGTCTTCGTCCGCGGCAAACTCGGCTTCTTCGCCGCGAACCGCGCCCACCATTCCGACGTCGGCGGCATGACCCCGGGGTCGATGCCCCTGGCCCAAGAGATCTTCCAGGAAGGCTTGATCATCCCGCCCCTCAAGCTCGTTCGAAAAGGAAAGATCGATAACGACATCCTCGCTCTCATCCTCTCCAACGTCCGGACGCCGGACGAGAGGCGCGGCGACATCTTGGCCCAGGTGGCGGCCAATGGCATCGGCAGGCGAAGGCTTCTGGAAACGATCGAGAGATACGGTTCGGCCAAGGTCGCCCGTTACGGCCGCCTCGTCCAGGATTATGCCGAACGCGTCCTTCGCGAAACCATTAGGTCGATTCCGGACGGGACGTATGTCTTTTCGGATGTCCTCGACGACGACGGGATATCGGACCGCCCGGTCCGGATCGGCGTCGAGATCGAAGTCCGCGGGGACTCGGCTGTGGTCGATTTTTCCTCGTCAGCGCCCCAAGTGTCGGGTTCCGTCAACGCCAACTTCGCCGTGACCTGTTCGGCCGTCCTCTATGTCTTCCGCTCGCTCGTCAGCGAGGACATCCCGTTCAACACGGGACTCCTGAGGCCCCTGAAGATCGTCGCGCCGAAGGGCCTCATCGTCAACGCCGAGTTCCCGGCCGCGACCGTCGGGGGGAACGTTGAGACGTCCCAGAGGATCGTGGACGTCCTCCTCGGGGCGCTGGCCAAGGCCTTGCCGGGAAGGGTCCCGGCCGCGAGTTCCGGCACGATGAACAACGTCGCCTTCGGCGGCCGAGACCCTGTCCGGGAGAGAAGCTTCGCTTACTACGAAACGATCGGCGGCGGGATGGGGGCGAGCCCGGCGCGGGACGGCTTGAGCGGTGTTCATACCCACATGACGAATTCCCTGAACACGCCCGTCGAGGCGCTGGAGAATTATTTGCCCGTCAGGATCCGGAGATATGGACTTCGTCCGGATTCGGGCGGGCGTGGCCGGTTCAAGGGCGGTGAAGGCATCGTTCGAGAATACGAGTTCCTGGTCGCGTCGCAGTTGACCATCATCTCCGAACGACGGAAGTTCCCGCCGTATGGTCTTGAAGGCGGCCGCGCCGGCGCCGTGGGGAAGAATACGCTCATCCGGAAGGGCCGGGAAATGGTTCTCGGCTCGAAAATCAATCTGAGGGTCGAACCCGGAGACGTCCTCCGTGTCGAAACCCCGGGAGGAGGAGGATACGGCAGAGCGGGATCCCGGGCGTCTTTGCGCGTCGGGATAAAAGACGAGGGAAGAACGGAAAAAAAGAGAGTGACAAAATGAAGAGAACGGCCTGAACGGGCCGTTTTTGGACAGGTTGAAAACCATCTGTTAAGTCGTCAAGAAAATTGAGTCATGTGCCCGGACTGGAAGACGAGCCCGCTGACCCGACGCCCAGCGGGTTTAAGGACTTGCTCAGCGTTTCCGATAGAATTCCGCCACACAGGAAACGACGTGGTCCTGCTGTTCGGGCCTCAGTTCCGCATACATCGGCAGGGCTAGGACCTCGCGGCACGCCTTCTCTGTGACCGGAAAATCCCCAGGCCGGTAGCCCAGTGTCGAGAAACATTTCTGCATATGGAGCCCCAGGGGGTAGTAAACGGCCGTCCCGACCCCATTCTCTTTAAGAGCGGCCTGGAGCGCGTCCCTGTCCTTGGCCCGGATCACGTACTGGTGATAGGTGTGGTAGTTCGCGGCCCCGGAATCTTTGTAAAGGGCATGCGGAAGCGCGACGAAGCCATCCCCGGGCAGGCCAGCTTCCTGGAGCTTCCTGTCGTAAGCCTCAGCTCTTTTCCGGCGCTCTTCCTGCCAGTCCCCGAAGTGCCTGAGTTTCACGCGGAGAGCGGCCGCCTGGAGCGCGTCCAGCCGGAAATTTCCTCCGATCGTATCATAATAGTAGCGACGGGATTCGCCATGGACCCGGAGGGCTCTAACCCTGGCGGCCAGTCCTCCGTCGTTGGTGAGGACCATTCCGCCGTCCCCGAGGCCGCCCAGGTTCTTCGTTGGATAGAAGGAGAGCGTTCCGGCGGTTCCCAGGGCGCAGGCCCGTTTGGTTCCGAGCTTGGAGGGATACTCGGCGCCGACGGCCTGGCAGGCGTCCTCGACAACCACAAGCCCATATTCCCGGGCCAGATCATTGATGGCGTCCATGTCCGCGCATTGGCCATAGAGGTGGACGGGGATGACCGCCTTGACGCGCGGGTTCCCCTTCTCCCGGACCTCTTTTCTGAGGAGCAGGCCCAGCGATTCCGGCGAGAGGTTGTAGCTCTTTTCATCGATATCGCAAAAGACAGGCCTGGCCCTGAGCCTGGTGACGGCGCCCGCGGTCGCGAAGAAGGTGAACGGGCTCGTCACCACCGAATCTCCCTCCCCTATCCCCAGAGCCATCAGGCTGACGAGAATGGCGTCGGACCCCGAAGACACGCCGATCCCGTGACCGACGCCGTGCAGGGCCGCCAGCTCTTTCTCCAGGGACTCGACCTCGGGACCCAGGACGAACCCCTGGGAACCGAGGACCTCCAAGATCTTTT
>JALHVH010000017.1 GCA_022867105.1 Candidatus Aminicenantota bacterium | reverse complement strand
TCGTCCCGGCGCTCTTCGGCGCGGCGACGCTCCTCGTCCTCCTGCTCTTCCTCAAGAGCGCGGGCGCGGGAGCCGTCCTGGCCTCCGGTATTTTCCTGGCGGTCTCACCCGCCGCCGTCTATTACAGCCGGTTCTACATCCAGGAGACTATCCTCGTCTTCTTCATCGCCGCGTTCCTCGCCTCGGTCTGGCGCTATGTCCTGAAACCGTCGTGGGGATGGGCGGCGGCGGCCGGCCTGTGCGCCGGGATGATGTATGCCACGAAAGAGACGTCGGTCATCGCGTTTGGAGCGGTTGCCGCGGGGCTCATTGTTACGCTCGTGTCCGGGAGGAAGGACGGGGAAGCCCGCTGCGAACATGACGGGTTCAAGGCCTGGCACCTCCTCCTGGCGCTCGCGTCGGCTTTAGCCGTTGCTGGCCTTCTCTTCTCATCATTCTTTAGCCATCCGAAAGGCGTCCTGGATTCCATCCTCTCTTTTAGGGTCTATATCGCGCGAGGCTCCGAAGCCGGTTGGCACGGCCATCCATGGCACTATTACCTGAAGATGCTGGCCTTCTCCAGGTTCGGAGCGTCGGCGCCCGTGTGGAGCGAAGCCGTCATCCTTTTTCTTGCCCTGATCGGGGGGATCGCCGCGTTCGGACGGGGGAGACCTGACGGGCCGGGACCATTGTTTCCGCGGTTCGTCCTTTTTTACACGGTCTTTTCGACCGCGGTCTACTCGCTCCTCCCTTACAAGACGCCTTGGAACCTGCTCCCCTTCCATCTCGGGATCATCCTGCTCGCGGGAATGGGGTCGGCCCGCGTTTTCTTGGCGCTCCGCTCGAACGCCCTCAGAGCGGCCGCCCTGACCGTGATCACGGCCGGCGTCATTCACCTCGGCGTCCAAGCTTATCGGGCGAATTTCAGGGATTTCGCGGACCCGCGGAACCCGTATGCCTACGCCCAGACGGGCACGGATTTCCTGAGGCTCATCAAGCGCGTCGACGACCTCGCCGCCGTTCATCCCGATCACAAGGAGATGCTCATCGAGGTCGTCGCGGGCCCTTACGAGACCTGGCCCCTGCCGTGGTATCTGAGAAGTTTCGTGAAGGTCGGCTACTGGCAGGACGCGGACCAGGCGGAGATCCCGAAAGTCGCCGCCGTCGTCATTTCGTCGATGGACCAGGAAGAGAAGCTCCAGGGCCGTCTCGGGGAGGACTTTCATTCGGAATACTACGGTCTCCGGCCCGAGGTCGTCCTGGCCCTTCATGTCCGGAACGATCTCTGGGAGAGATACATAACGGAAAAGGCGGGACATTAATGGACTTGTCCATCGTCATCCCGGCTTTCAACGAGGAGCTTAAGATCAGGGACGACGTGACGGCCGTGTCCGTGTTCCTTGAAGAGCACAAGATCTCCGGCGAGGTCATCGTGGTCGATGACGGGAGCGCCGACGAGACGTATGACGCGGCCCGGAGCACGGAGGTCCCGCCTGCCGTCAAGCTGACCGTGATCAGGCTCGAAACCAACAGGGGGAAAGGTTTTGCGGTGAGGACGGGGGTCCTCAAGAGCTCGGGGGACATCGTCCTCTATGCCGACAGCGGGACTTGCATCCCTTACCGGGACGCCCTTCCTTCCATCGAGCGGATCCGGAGAGGGCATCTGGACGCGGCCATGGCGTCCCGGAAAATAAAGGGAACGGTCATCCGCAGGAGGAGACCCGTGAAGCGCCGGGTCCTGGCCTGGCTTTTTCATCTGGCCGCAATCGTCATCGCCCGGCTGCCGGGCCGGGTCACGGACTCGCAGTGCGGGTTCAAGATCTATAGGGGAGACGCCGCCCGGGAGCTCTTCGCCGGGCTCGAGACCCCCGGTTTTCTTTTCGAACTCGAGATCATCCTCAAGGCGTTCAAGCGGGGATACGCGGTCGAGGAGTTCCCCGTGACTTGGACCTGCGATCTGGACACGCGGCTACGCCCCGGTTCCCAGGCCGTCCCGGTGCTCAAAGAGCTTTTCGCCGTCCGGAATATCATTAAAAGAATGAGAGAGGAGGAAAGATGAAGAAAACCATGATCTTGGCGATTTTAGCGATTTTTGTCCTCATCCTTTTCAGCGCGAGCTGTGTCCCCGGCCCCAACGACGTCGAGAAGACCCCCGGTGCGAAGGGCCATGTCGCCGGCTTTTTTCTGGGGGTGTGGCACGGTTTCATCTCGCCGGTCACGTTCATCGTCTCCATCTTCACGAGGAGCGTCCGCCTCTATGAAGTCCACAACAACGGCTCCTGGTACAATTTCGGTTTCGTTCTCGGGGCTGGCCTCTTCCTGAGCGGCGGGATCATGGGACGGAAGAAAAGCCAAAAGGGCTGAGGAAGGCTGTCAAAGACGGAGATGTCGAGTCCGGCTCGCTGATGGCCGGCCAGAGCGTCGGCCTCGTCGACCGCGTCCGGGAAAAGCTTAGAGGGCCTTCATGAGGTAGAGCGTCCGTTCCGAGCCGCGGATGGGAACAGCTTTCAGGATGTCGAACCGTTCACGGAAGGCGGCCTCGAACTCCGGCTGGGTGTAACGGGGGAAGACGTCCTCCCGCATGGCCAGGAGCCGCTGGACCTGGGAATCGTTTTTAGGGACGAACTCGATGACGAGCCAAGTGCAGAGCCTGCCCAACAGGTCGGCGATCATGGGAAAGGGCAGGTTGTTCGAGATGGCCAAATGGTGGATGAGCGCCAAGGCGAAAACGGCCTCGACGGGGCCGCGCTCGAGCCAGGATTCCCGTTCCCGGTTGGCCCAGCCGATGGACGGGCTCGGGTTCGCGAGGTCCAGGACGAGCGGGAGGATGCGGGTCTCGTTCCCGGCCCGGCATTCGCGGTAGTTCATTTCGACGGCGACAAAGTCGATGTCGAAGGCGATCGTGTTGATTCCCCTCCGGGCGGCTGCCCGGCTGAAGACGCCGGTATTGGCCCCGAGGTCCCACAGCCGCTTGGGTCGCATGACGTCCAGAAACTCGTCCAAGACGGCCTTTTTATGATCGAAGGCTTCTGACGAATAATTGGTCTCCCGATAGTAATTCGCCCATTCTGTCTTTTTCAGGCGAAAGTCTGTTTTTTTCACCAGGGATTCCAGGCCGTCCACCAGCCCTTCCAGTGAAACGAACCGGATCTCCCTCTCTTTCACCCGGACCGACTTCGTCGAAAAATATCTCTGGCTCATGGCATGGAGATGAATATGAGTGGCGATGCCGGGGCTGAGGCGGGTCGATCCCGGCAGAAGCCTACTCGTGAGGTCCAGGGGGAGGCCGTCCAGGAAGACCTTCGAGAGCTGGCCGAGACGGAAGTCCTTGCGGGCCATGAGCAGCAAGGGCCCGAGGAAATGCTGGCAGAACTGCCGGTAGGCAACCCATGGCTTCATCCGGAGTTTTTCGAAAGAGAGAGTATCGATAAGGACCGGCTTCCCGTCGAGGAACTGGATATTGTAGGCGCTGGCATCCTTGAGGGACATCCCGTGTTCGAGGGCTATTTTCTGGATCCTGAGGGTCGTCAGGGCCGCGTCCTTGAGCTGGCCGAAGCACCATTCATAGGGATATGAGATGAAAGGAACAGGCTCCGGCCGGATGACCTTGTAAGCGGTCCCGGGATCCGCGGGAGGCTCGGCGACCTCTTCGTGCCGGACCAGGAGGCCGGAATCCGTCAGGGCTTTGTAAAGCCCGCTCCGGATAAAGAGGTCGAAGGGGTCCCGGTAGGCGGTGTTGACCTGCCTGTAAAGAACGCCCTCGCGCATGAAGAGGAAGCCGCTCGGGTCCCGGAACGAACCGGGGTGTGCTTGGCCCCTATCAGGAGGTTGGCTTCTCATCGGGCGTGGGCTCGTCCGGCCTGCTTTTTTTCGAGAAGAGCCGGACGATCTTCTTCCAGAAGATCTTTATGGAAAAGGAGATGCCGATGAAGGCCGCGATAAGGAGTTGGATGACATAGCTTCCCGTGCCCGGATCGATGTAGGCCAGGGCGCATAGGGGAGTGAGGAAGGCCGCGACGACGACGATCGCCGCCGCCCGTAAGATCTTCTTTTTGTTGTTCATGACGCCGGATTTTTACCACGAAACCGGCGTCTTGTCAATTTTTACCGGCCCGGCCGGGATCCGGGATCCCCGAGGACGGCCTTGAGGGCCTCTTTTCTGTCGGGCGCCTTGTTCAGGGCGTCCCAGGACCAGAAGACGACCCCGAGGGAGGGCGGTTTCAGGGCCTCCGTCACGGCTTCCTTGAACTGGGCGAGCGTATAGGGATCGTCGATGTAAGCCTTGTCCACCTGGATGCTCGGGAGGACCCGACCATGCGTCCGGTCATAGATGTCCTGGGCGACGGAATGGACCCAGGCGGGCGTCCGGCGGACCATGTGGTGGTAGCACATCGGCGAGATAAAATCCACGAGCGGCGCCAGCCGGACGACATCCTGGCCCGGGACCGCCTCGATCCCCCCTCCGAAATCCCCCTTCCGCCAGGGGACCGTGTGGATGTTGATCTTGATCGAAGGCTTGACCTCGTGGGCCGCCGCCGCTAGGAGCCTGACCATCCCGGCGATCGTCCGGCACTTCCACTCCGTCCATTCCCGCGCGTGGTTCGCGAGGACCCACTTCGCCTTATTCGCCGTTTTGGCGCCGGCGAGGTCCTCCGGGAGATGGACGTTCATCTCCTTTTGGAACGCCTCCAGGCAGCTTGTGTCAAAGCAGGTGTTGGGCAGCGACTCGGGCGTCCGGTCCGGGTAGACCTGCTCCCAGAAGACGAAGAAGCGCATGAAATCCAGGCTGAGGACGTCGGGATCGACCTCCCGGACGAGGCGCTTGGCCTCTTCGATCTTGCGGCACCTGTAATCCTCCCGGGTCGGGCAGACGAACTTCACCCAATCGTCCTCGGCCCGCTCGCCGTCGGATTTCACAGCGTAGAGCCCGGGATCCTTCTCGAGCTCCGCGTCGTCGAAGAATACAGGGAAAATGAGAAACGTCGTGATCCCGTTCTTTTTGGCCAGGGCTTTGAATTCCGGATCGGCGCCCAGCGCCGCGCCGACGAAGGCCGTGTTGACGCCCAGGGAGTGCCATTCCTCGAACAGCTTGGAGAAACTCCCCGCGTATTCGTAGATCTTGACCCCGATCATGGGGCCGTTCGGGGTCGCCGCCCCCGCTGCTCCAGGCGCGAAGCTGAAGAGAAAAAGAAGGGAAAGTGCGAGAAACCCCCCAGCCCTTTTATGAGCTTTGTTCTTCATGGCCGTCGTCAATCGATCGGGATGACGTCCCTGAGCGAGAAATCGACCCAGATGATCCCAAGGTCCTGCTTGACGCCCTTCCGGATGGCGTCGCCGATCGTCTTGGGGGGCGTAGGCAACGCGCTCCACCAGGGCTTGTCGGGCCCGTAGCCGATCTGGAAGACGACCGTGTTCGGGTAGAACGCCGGGGCCCAGACGGTCGTGAACTCGTTGACCATCTCGTCGAGGCTCTTGAAGATCTGGCTGTCGTCCACGAAGACGATGTCGCTCCGGTAGGTTTTCGGCATCCACTTGATATCCCAATGCTTCAGGAACATCCTGTACTTGGGGTTGTGCGACTTCACCCGGGCTTCCCATTTCTGGGCCGTGGCATCGTCCACTTCGGTCCCGGTCCCTGGCTTGTCAGCTTCCTTGTACCACTCGACGTCGACGCCGAAGCCGATGACGCAGGGGTGATGTTTGTACCGGCCGAGGACGAGGTCGATCAGGGTCTCCATGTCGGCGTGGGCCGACTCGACCTGGAGGAAGACCTTGATGCCCGCCTTGTCGAAGGCATTGAGGTATTCCTCGTGGTTGTCCACGGCGTCGAACTCGACGTTGGGGACCTGTTTGCCGTCGCCGGGGAAGTAGAGGTGGACGGACTTGGGACGGCGGAGCTCGCCGACGATCCAGACGGCGCACGGAGACGACCCCTCGAAATAGCCGGTCATCGTTTGGAAGGCCTTCAGCCAGCCGGCTGCCGGGGGAAAGGGTTTGATCCCGTAGTGGGACGACCGGGCGCCGGCGAAGACGACCTTGCCGGGCTTGTCGGCATCCTGCGATGGGGCGCAGAGCGCGGGCTGAACGACGAATCCCAGGATGACCAATGTGATCCATGACAGGGATAGAACCAAGGGCTTGCAATTCATGGAACCTCCTTTATATTAATAGTGAAGTAAACCGTTAAACAGCTTAAATGTCAAGCCCAGGCGAGGAGGAGCCAAAGGGCGAGCCACGAAGCGAGCTTTTTCATGGAACCTCCTTGAAGATGAAATGGACTTTTTTTTCGGTAACATCTGACGTGAGTCCATGCGGGCGGTTTTATCGATTCCCTTCTTTTGTTATACTATGCCCTAAACGGGTAATTCACCCTCACTAAGGAGATACGAGGATGGCGATGAATGCACTCGACCGCTTGATCAGACCCCTGGGGCGAACCGTCGAAAGACAGGATGATCGCGTGATCGTCAGGGACGAAAAGCAACTGCCGTCTTATATGGACGGCCTCATCCACGAGGCCGTTTTCGGAGAGGCCGCGGAAAAGGCCGCCGCACGATGGCTCATCTGGGAGATATCCCAGTCCCTGGGCATCCGGCCGGCCTCCATCCACGAGCTTTACACGGCCCGCGGCCGCGGCGAGATCGCCGGGACCTTCACGGTCCCGGCCGTGAACCTGCGCATGCTGGCCTACGATTCCGCCCGGGCCGTCTTCCGGGCCGCCGGGAAGATCGACGCCGGCGCCCTCATCTTCGAGATCGCCAGGTCCGAGATGAGCTACACCGACCAGCGCCCGGCCGAATACGTCTCCGCCGTCCTGGCCGCGGCTATCCGGGAGGGCTTCCGCGGGCCGGTCTTCATCCAGGGCGACCACTTTCAGGCCGCCGCCAAGAAATATGCCGCCGACCCGGAGGCTGAGCTCAAGGCCATCCGCGAGCTCATCGTCGAGTCCATCTCGGCCGGTTTCTACAACATCGATATCGACACATCGACCCTGGTCGACATTACCAAGCCGTCTCTCGACGAGCAACAGAAGCTCAACTTCGAGCTCTGTGCCGAGCTTACGCGCTTCATCCGCGCCCAAGAGCCCAACGGGGTCACCATCTCCGTGGGCGGCGAGATCGGGGAGGTGGGCCAGAAGAACAGCTCGCCCGAAGACCTCGAGGCCTTCATGAAAGGCTACGACGCCCTGCGGGGCCCGGTTACCGGCATCAGCAAGATCAGCGTCCAGACGGGGACGAGCCACGGCGGGGTCGTTCTGCCCGACGGGACGCTGGCCCAGGTGGCCATCGATTTCGCCGTCCTCAGGGAGCTGAGCGAAGTTGCCTGCCTCAAGTATGGCATGGGCGGGGCCGTCCAGCATGGGGCGAGCACACTTCCCGACTCCGCCTTCCATAAGTTCGTCGAGGCCGGCGCCTGCGAGGTCCACCTGGCCACGGCCTTCCAGACTCTCGTCATGGATCACGAGGCCACCCCCGAAGCGCTCCGCCGTGAGATGCATGAGTGGCTCAAGGTCAACGCAGCCGGCGAGCGCAAGCCCAAGGACACCGAGGCCCAGTTCCTTTACAAGGCCCGCAAGAAGGCCGTCGGGCCGTTCAAGAAACCGTTCTGGACGCTGCCCGGAGCGGCCCTGGCGGCCATCGGGGTGAGCCTCGAAAAACAGTTCGCCTTCCTCTTCGAGCAGTTGTCGATCGGCGGGACGACAGGCATCGTGGCGAAGCACGTCCAGCCTCCCGAGGTCCATCGGCCCCTGCCCGGGACCGGCATCAAGACCGTTAAGGGGAAGTCGACGGAGGGGCTGGCGGATTGATGAATGGGCGCGGGCCTTCAGGAATAGTGGATGAGGTAATAGATCAAGCCGAGCATGACCAGGCCGCAGGCCGCGGACAGCCTTCCGAGTCCGGCGTCGGTCAGGCGTCTTTCCTTGTAGATTGCGTTCGCCGCCGCGGCGGCAATGGGCAGGAAGAGAAGCGCCGTGCCGATCCCTGCCAGGATGTCGCTCAAGTCATGAACGCCAAGAACGATCCGGGAATAGGCGATCGCGGAGGCCGCGAATAAAAAGAAGACCTTGAGCGACGCCCGCCATTTCTTTTTGCCGGCGGCGAAGATGAGGAAGGGCAGGGTCAGGGCGAAGGCCTTGGTCGTATGTCCCGACGGCATTGAGCTGGAGCCCGGCCGGAAGACAGGGGTGATCTCCCCGGCGTATCGGACGAAGGGCCGGGGCCGGCCGAAAACCCCCTTGGAGAGGTCGCCCGTGATCCCGGCGAAGGCAAAGGACAAGAGGACCAGCGGATAGACTTTCCGGACGTCCTTCATGCCCTCGAACTTGAAGGACAGCGCCAGGACGACGAGGTAAACGAGGACGCAAAAAGCCATCCCATACGTGGACAGCGCCCTGGCCGCGCCGGCAAGAAAAGGGACCTCGCGAAAAGGATTATGGGCGATCTGGACCGCCTTGTCCATTCCCCCCTGGGCCCAGAGCAGGACGGCGGCCCCCCATAACGCGGCCGCGGCGGCGATCAGCCGGAGCGTCCTCCGCGTTGTCAGGGAAAGCTTCGCATGGGCTGCACCGCCCTCCGTTCCGACAGACACCTTTCGCCCGCCCTCCTAATCCTTTTTTTCGGACGGTCCGTCGTCCTTCAAGGCCCGGGCTGCCCAGAGCATGCCGCGCTTGACGATCTCCCGGGCCTCCGGCACGTCGAAGTCGGCGGCGACGTGGCCGAGTGACGTGTAGAAGACGCGTCCCTTACCGAAGGGCTTCTTCCAGACGACGGGCATCACGACGTCCTTCGTCCAGCGGTCATATCGGCCGGAGAACCTGGTCGTGGCCAGGACCTGGTTGATCGGGTCCACCTGCAGGTAGTACTGCTCGGAGTGCATCTTGAAGTCCGTGAGCCCTGACGTGATCGGGTCCTTGGGATCGGCGATCGTCACCTCGTAATCGATGATGCCTCCGGGATGGGCGACCCACTGGCCGCCGATCATGTATTCGTAGTTGACGCTGCTCCGGAAGGAGTCGGCGAGGCCGCCGTGCCAGCCGGCGATCCCAACCCCGCCCAAGACAGCATCAAGGAGGCCCTTCTCCTGCTCCGGCGTGATGTCGGCCAGGGTGACGGCTTGAACGATGAGATCGAGGGACCTGAGCTTGGCGGCATCAAGATAGGAATCCAGCGTGTTCGAGATCTCGACGTCGAAGCCCTGCTCCCTGAGCCAGGGAGCAAAGATGTCCACGCACTGTTTCGGCTCATGGTTTTCCCATCCACCCCAAACGAACAGGGCCTTCTTTTTCTTTTCCTGGGCCAGGCCGGACCCGGCCAAACAAGCCATCAACAGAACAACAAGGATTCTTTTCTTCATCGGCGTCTCCTCAGCACCACCGCGATCACGTGCCTTCAAATCTCCCCGACTCTCCTCTTCCTATTTTTCCAGGTCCCGGATCCAGATGTCGCGGTAACGGACCGGACAACCGTGGTCCTGGAGGGAGATCGGGAGCTTGTCCGCGTGCGCCTTGTAGGGAGGCCTGGCTTTGTGGGCCGTCGGCCCGGTGAGCATGTCGTTGTCGTGGACGAGGATCCCGTTGTGGATGACGGTCATCCGCGCCGGCATGAGGAGAGTCCCTCCCTTGTCGAAGAGCGGCCGGTGGAAAATGATATCGAAGGTCTGCCACTCGCCGGGCTTGCGGCAGGCGTTGACGAGCGGCGGGTACTGGCCGTAGAGGGCGGCCGTCGAACCGTCGGCGTAGGTCCTGTTGTCGTAACCGTCGAGGACCTGGACCTCATACAATTCCATCAAGAAGACGCCGCTGTTGCCCCGCTCCTGCCCTTCGCCCTTAACCTCGGCCGGGGCCGCCCACTCAACGTGGAGCTGGCAGTCGCCGAAACCCTGCTTCGTCCGGATGGAACCGGCCTTGTCCACGACCTCCATGGCGCCGTTCTCGACCTTCCATCCGGCGGGTCGGCCCTTGCCGTCCTCCCAGAGGGAAAGGTCTCGGCCATCGAAGAGGACGATCGCGTCCGACGGCGGAGGCACGGGGTGTCCGGCAGGCTGGGGCGTGACGACAGGGGGCAACGGACGGTTCATGTCGTGGACCCGCCACTTGGTCATGGGGTCATCTTGGGCCCCGGTTTCGGCGCTGGTTTCGGCGTTCGCGACCGCCGCGAGACCGATCAGCATGACAGACAAAATGATGAGACTTTGTGCGTTAT
>JALHVH010000016.1 GCA_022867105.1 Candidatus Aminicenantota bacterium | reverse complement strand
CGCTTCGCGTTTCCCCCTTCCAACGGTCGCTTCGCTCCCTGCCTCCCCTTCTCGGGCGGGGCATGGACCCGCGCCCTGCGACCAAGGGGGCATACCCCCTTGGATTCCCCGACGAGCGGTTCCCCGCGGCAAGCCGCCGGGCATATTCCCGCTCGTCAAATTGCTTGAGGGAAGGCACGTCTTCCGCCAGGGGAATCGCGCCGGAAGCCGCGAGCACCGGAAAAGCCTCGATGCCCACGGCCTTAAGCATGGCCGCAAGCAGGGCGCTCTTGTCTTTCCAATCACCGTAGCGGTTCCTGAGAACAGCATCCGCGGCATTGACGGTGTATCCGCCCTCGCCGAAATTGAGCCGGACGCTCCGGACCTCCACGGCCACGAAGAGAAAGATCTTCCGGACCTTCTCATCCTCCGACAAAAGATCCTTGGTCAGCTCGACAGCGAGTTTGCCTGCTTCTGCGGACGTTTTCAGGGCTTCCTCAAAGGACCGGGCAAACGGTCCGGACGCTTCATTCCAATCCCAGTTCGTCGTGAAGACGATCCGCGCGGCGATCTCTCCCCGGGGCGGCATGAACTCTTCGGCCTTGATCGGAGGGGAATCGTTCGCCTCGATCTTGTAAACGTTGCCCGTGTCCCTCGGCTCTCGGCTGAGGTCCGCCGTCAGGCCGAAGATCTTGTATCTTAATTCTTTCCCTTCGGGAATGGTGATCTCGAGCCGCTTGTTCTGAATGGGATCGTCGGTCTGGAAGGTCACAACTTCGTCAAGGTTTCCAGAGCCATCCCGGTTCTCCTTCACGTAGCGGACGACCAGGCAAGCGCCAGGGTCAACGGCCGGGAAGGACAGCACGCGGTGCATAACGTTGGCGTACATGTCGGCGTGGAGGACGGCCTCCCGGACGCCCTAACCCGCGGCCGGCCTCCCGGACACCCTTCGGAACACAGGGGATTCCTTCATGACAAAGCTGAAGAAGATCACGGTTGCGGTCATGACGATGAAGGACATCATCGAAAGGCCGATGCCGGCCTTGTCGATGGCAAAGACAAAGAGGATCCCGGAGATCTGGCCCGCCAATAGCAGGAGCCCCTGAGCCGTGGATTCCGGGGCAGGACGGCTCAATTCCGCGCCGTACTGGAACCCGATCGGGCCCGCGCTCATCATGAAGAAACCGAAGATAAAGCCCGAAACAAGCAACGGGAGGTAACCGGAAAATATGGTCAGACCGATGATCCCCGGAAGCATCCCGATCGTGCAGACGACAAAGATCGGCTTCCTCCTGCGAATCTTGTCGGAAACGGCCGGCAGGATGGCGGCGCCGACGATCCCGCCGAAGAGCATCATCCCCCCGACCAGGCCCGCCTGCTCGATCGTCAGTCGGCGGCAGACCTGTTCGATGCAGGTGCTGATCGCGTTGAACATCCCCAGCCCGAGGAAAAAGATGCCCAGCATCAGGAGCATGTCCCGGTTCCCGAAAATGGACCGCATGCCTTCAAAGACCCTGGAGCGCCCGGCGTCCTCCGAGGCCGAAGGCGGCGTCGGGGGATGGTCCCTCATGAGGGCCAGGAACATCACGGCCGCCGCCAGTGAGGCGACCCCATAGACCATCAGCATCGGTTTCAGGTCGAAGGCCCCGTTCCCCAATGACGCGATCAGGTGCGGAGTCAGCACCATGGCCACGATGATCCCGACGTATTGGGCCAGGGTCCCGAGCCCCACGGCCGTCGCCCGCTCGCCGAGCGGGAACCAGGTCGCCCCGATCTTGGTCAGGGCGTTCAGGATGAAAGGCTGGGCGACGGCCAGGCCCGTTTGGGCGATCAGGACCATGACGTAGTCGGACGCGAAAACGCCCTTCATCAGTCCGAAAATGCCTGTCAGGACGGCCCCGATCCACAGCCCCTTTTTCAAACCATAAGTATCGATCACGTAGGAAGCCGGAATGCAAAAGACGATGAAAACGATCATGTACAGCATCGAAAGGAGGTCGATCTGGAGCGCGGTGGCCTTGTAATAGGCCCGGGCCGCCGACGCGACCGGGGCGAAGGTCAGCCATTGGATCTCGATGACGATGCTGATCAAAACATAGATCGTCAGCACGACCCAGCGGTACTTGTAAAGCTTGAAATCATGGTCCGGCATGGGGTGTCCTCCTTCAATTCTGACGGCGCACGGGTTTCAGCAGAAGGTCCTGGAAGTCGAAGCTGAAGTCCGTCTCGGGCGAAACTGCTTCCATTTTAGCCTGGTCGATCGTCCCATCGGGTTTTAGGGCGAACGTCACGTAGGCGTCGGCCCGAAGCTCCCGGTCCCGCCACCGGACGATGAACGAGTCATGCTGCCAAGGCTCCAGGTCGCCGACGAGCAAGGGCGTCTTCGTGAAGCGCATGGTGAGCTTATCGTTCTCGAAGGCGATCTCGATGTCGCCATACCAGCCGTCGTTATAGGTCCCGACATAGCGCTCGAGCGGGAGGGACGGCTTCGAGGAAACGTCGCGGCCGGCCGCCGCTTTTTTATCCACCTCCGCGGTATCCGCTTTCTGGCGGGCTATGAGCTTGAGATAAGCGTCGACCCAATCAATCGGCGCTGCGCCCAGATAATGGTCGAGGATCCGGTTG
>JALHVH010000015.1 GCA_022867105.1 Candidatus Aminicenantota bacterium | reverse complement strand
GGTCGCCCGCGCAGCTGAAGACGATTTGGCTGTCCGAGATGGCCGGGAACCGGAGGACGCGCGCCTCCTCAGCCGCGAATGAAGCGATCGAAAGGATGAATATCAGGAAGATGAAGCCGGAGATAAGTTTAGATCTCACTTTGCCTCCTGCGGACTCGGATTACTGAAGGGGGGAATATAACACAAAACACGGGAATCCCTCCAGCGGAATTCGGCACCCGCTATCTAGTACGAACGCATTAGATAGTTTGACATCTGACTTTAAGCGGCCTGAAGCCGCCCTCACTCCCCCGACCCCCGGGGAACCAGTCCCGTCGGTTCCCCCCGTCGGAAAAGCCGATCTGGGAAGGGGGTCCAGGGGGATATCTCTCCCTGGCCGCAGGACGCGGCAGCGACCGAGGAGGGGAGGCAGGGAGCAAAGCGACTGTTGGAAGGGGGAAGGCGAAGCGGATTCCCCCTCCAAGCAAGTCGGGTCCCCCCTCCACTACGGGGGCTTGAGGACGGCATTCAGTGCCGTTCATACCTTGTAACTTCTTTTATTGCGTTCGTACTAGTCTCGATCAGGAGCTCTTTGCGCCTCTTCTCATCGAAACGTTCGATGGCATAGCGGAGGGTCGTCCTTGGGATGGCCGGCCCGTGCCGGAGAAGGAATTTCTCGAGCCGCCCCATGTCCTTCTTTCCCGCCTCTCTCAACAGCCAGCCGTTGGCCTTATGGATGAGGTCGTCGTCCACGGAAAAGAGCGATCGCGAGATGCCGTAGATCGTGTCCAGATGTTCCTCTTTTTTTGCCAGCTTGATGAAGGAAACGACCGAGGCCCGCTTAACCCAGCGGTTGGGATGTCCCGCCCAGGACTTGATCTTTTCTTCAAACTCCGGGTACATGACGATCAGCGCGCCCACGACATCGGGACAAAAGACGTCCACGGAAGCCCAATTGTCCAAGCGATTGGCTGCCAGCCAGCTTTTGACCTTGGAGAAAAGAGATTTCGGCAATTCCTTCTTGAACCTGGCCAGGATGAGGGCGCCGATGGCCTTGGCTTCGAGCTCGAGCTCGGGGAATACGATGTCGCAGAGCCGGATGGCATCGGCGACGGTCCAATCCTTCTTGATGGCCGCGTAAAGATCGGCCGCAATCGCCCGGATGTCGGGAGAAGAAACGCCATAGGACTTCACGGTCTCCTTAAAGTATTTCTGGACGTCCCTGGCCTTCCTGGGATCGGCTTTTGCCCTCAGCCGGGCCAGTCCCTGCCTGGCGATGTCTTCCGGGGTGAACGCTTTTACCGTCATGCGAGGCTCCTTATCAAATCGCTTAGACGAAACGGCGAAAAACCTGGTTGGAGAGAAGGAACTTGTCGTCGGGAATCCTCAAGACGTCGCCCTCGACAAGGATCAAACCCTCTTCGACGAGATCCCCGACTTCACGGCCGAAGCGCTCCATGACATCCACGCCGAACCGCTCGGTGAACCCGCCCAAGCTGATGCCGCGGACGAGCCTCAGCCCGAAGATCAGGGCCTCCCTGACGCTTTCCTCGGGAGGCAGGGGCCTGACCTCCTCCCGGCAGTCCCCTCCCCCGCCCCCGGCGAGCGCCGAGGCCCAGGCTTCAAGGCCGGGCTTGTTGCACCAGCGCATGGCGCCCATGTGGGAGCATGCCGAAGGGCCGAGGCCGAGGAAGGACTCGTAATGCCAGTATTTCAGATTATGGAGACACTCCCCGCCCTCCCGGGCGAAATTCGAGATCTCATACCTCCGCAGCCCGGCCTCCTCGAGTCCGTCCCGCATCAGCTCATAGGCGTCCGCGGCCGCATCCTCGTCCATCGGATGGTCGCGGACCACGGATTCGAACGGCAGGCCTTCAACGTTCTCCAGGATGTAGAGCGACACGTGGTCGGGGCCGATCTCCCGGACCCTCCCCAACGTTGTCCGCAGGGATGACCTCTTTTCCGTCGGGACCCCGATCATCAGGTCGAGGCTGATCGTCCCGAATCCCGCCTTCCGGGCCAGGTCCAGAAATTCTTCCGCCTGGCGGACCGTATAGCCCCTGCCCAGGATCTTGAGGACCCGGTCATCGAAGGATTGGACGCCGACGCTCAGACGGCTCACGCCCGCGTCTTTCCACCCCTGGAGAAACGCTTCGTCCCGGACGTCCGGGTTGGCTTCCAGGGTGAATTCGGCGAGGTCCAAGCGAAAGTTCGCCCGGAGCGTCTCCCTTGTCCGGAACATCTCATCAGGTCCGAGAAGCGATGGAGTGCCGCCTCCGATGTAAAGCGTATCGACACGATAATCCTCACTCGCGGACTGCGCGGCTTCATTCGCGAGCCCCGTCTGCCAACGCTCAATAAGACGCCCCTCAATAGGGACGCTGGTAAAGTGGCAGTAAGGGCACTTCGCCCGGCAGAAGGGGAAATGGATGTAAAGGCCCGCGCGTTTCAGGTCCAAAGGTCCTTCGCGACGGAAGAGGACGACCGTTCGGACAAGAAAATCGCGTTCTTCGCGCATGCCGAGCGGCAGACCCCGCAGCCGAAGCATTGCCGGGCCTCGACCGAGACCTTGCGTCTCGCGGGGCTGAAGCACATGGCCCCGAACGGGCAGAGGCGCAGACATTCGCGGCATCCGTTGCAGAGGTCCGGCTCGACCAAGGCCACGGTTTCCGCCCGGAAAAGGGTCGGGATCATTGCGTTGAGCTGAGTCTTCAGGGCCAGGCAGTCCGTCCGGTCGCAATTGCAAATCCCCCCGATGAAGGGGGCGACGAACGTCCAGACCGAGTGGCAGAGCCCCTGCTTCTCGTGCTCGCGGAACGCGGCCAGCGCTTGCTCCTTCGTAAGCGGTTCCAGGCCGGAAGTGTCCGGTCCGGTCAAATAGGCGGCGTCGATATCCCGGATGAGCCGGAAGTATTTTCCGCCGTCCGGAGCGAGGCTCACCCCATAGCAATACCTCTGCTCGCTTCCGACCATGATGTGCCTGCAGACGCACGGCAGACGCACGATCGATGTCACGAAGTCGAAGATCCGCTCGACGTCCTCGATGGGGAGGATCTGTCCGAAGTGCGTCGCTTTCATACTCTCGGAAACACGGCCGCGGACGGCGCGTTTCACGAACCCGGGCAGCTTTTCGAGGCGGGCCATCTGCTTCGTCTGTTCAGGAATGCGCTCGGGGAGCTTTAAGAAATCCTCGATGAAACCGCGGCGGCGGAGGTCGCTGACGAGGTCATCGGAATAGTGACCGGCCTTCAGGTACCATTTCTTCCCTTCCCCGTGCTTATGACAGAATTCACACATGACCGCTTCCTTCCTGATAACGTGACCGTAGCGTCTCCCGCCCGCTCAGCCTTTGTCTTCATAGCCACAGGCGGCGTAATAGATGGCCCGGTCGAAGAACGTGACCACCCGGTTGTGGAGCTCCATGGCCTGGTAGAGGTCGAGGGCGGTGTCCAGAAGTCCCTCGGCCTGGACCTTGATCCAGAGGTGTCTCCGGAGCATGCTCAAGCTCAGGATAATCTCGGGGAGCGGAAAGCCTTCTTCCCGCCGTTGCTTGCCCAGATCCCTCCAGTAGCTCTTGATCTCCTCTTTCGTTGTTTCCTGGGAGATCCACTTACCGAGCTGGCTGTAGACCCGGTAGGCCCTCTTGTAGAGTTCCTTTTCGTCGAACGCCCGGTAGGTCGGGAGGTGGCTGTGCTGCTTGACGTCCTCGAGATACTGATTCGTCAGTTCATCGGCGCTGCGCTCGATGAGTTCGACGAGGTTCTTGGAGACCGGGGTCCCGTACAAGGACGCGGTCCTGATCGTTTCTTTCACGATCTTCCCTCACTTCCGGCCTAAACTTAGCATAGAGAGGAACGGGTGTCAATCCGTTCAGATCTGCGGGGTGCTGCTGATGCTGGTGTTCAAGTAAACGATGATCACCCGGGTGATCATAAAGACGATCCCACTGAGGAGGGCGAGGCCGTAGAGCGCCAGGAATACAGAATATAGGACGGCCTTTTTCCCCGACAGGTCGTGTGGAAAAAGGAGGTCGGTCACGGTTTTCCCGAAGAGAATGATCATGATGCCGATCCCAAGGACGGTCCGGAAGATATATTCCCGGGGAGCGATCGCGCCCACCGACCGGACGGTGAGGAGCGGATAGACCAACCAGATCGTGAACGCCCACAAGGCGGCGACGAACACACCCCTGCCCAAAATCTTGATGTTCAAGAATTTCGAAGTGTCCATGCCTGAATTTTCATTATCTTCTTTTATCCCCCACGACACAAGCAAAATGGGGAAAACCCAAAATCGCCGATAGGATTCTTTCTTCTCAGTCAAGCGAGAAAACCGGGGCCCTCGAAACGTCTCTATGGATAAAGCGGCAATACGACCTCTCCCCGTCCGACACCTGCCCGGTGTCTGACACCGGAGCGGGGCTGAAAAGTCGGGGACAAACTAACTTTGTAACTGACTTTGTTGTATGATGGTTATTAAAAGGGAACCTATACGGGGAGGTATTCATGGATAGCGGCATGACGACAAGACAGAATTCGGGGGAACCGCAAGGCCGTCCGGGCAGGGCGGTCGCAGGGTTTATCATGATCTTTTTCCTGGCGTTTATGGCCATCGTTTCCTTCGTTCCGGGTACGGCATTCCGCGCACCCGCCGGACCTTCGGCCGCCCCCTCCCGGGGGTTGGCAAAGGAACCCGGACAATCCTCCGGGGCGGCTGAGATGCAATCGGACCGCCAAGTTATCGACAAGCTCGTCAACGAACAAAAATTCGAGGCCGCGGCCAAGGAAGCCGCCCGCGTCCGCGAAGAAGCCCGGCGCCGGAGCGATGAAAAAACGTGGGCCTGGGCGTTGATCAAGGAAGTCCAGCTCCGAACGGCCCTTCACGGCTACGAAACCGCCGTCCGCTTTCTCAAAGAAGAAACCTGGCCCAAAGACCCGGTCCTCCAGGACATGCTGGAGCTCTTCTTCGCCCAGTCCCTGGTGACATACCATTCCGTCTATTCCTGGGAGATCAACCGGCGCGAGCACGTCGAGACAAAAGGACCTGTGGACCTCAAGGCGTGGACCAAAGACCAGATCTACCGGGAGGCCTGGAGCTCGTTAATGAAGGTCTGGGACGACCGCGGCCGCCTCGCGGACCTCAAAGCCAAGGACTTTCCGGACTTCTGGAGCCCGGGAGATTATCCC
>JALHVH010000169.1 GCA_022867105.1 Candidatus Aminicenantota bacterium | reverse complement strand
TCCCTTGAACTCTTCGAATATGACCTCGTCCATCCGGCTTCCGGTGTCGATGAGGGCCGTGGCCATGATGGTCAAGCTGCCGCCTTCTTCGACCTTTCGGGCCGCGCCGAAAAATTTCTTGGGCTTGTTCAGGGCGTTGGCGTCGATGCCGCCCGATAGGACCTTGCCCGAGGGAGGTATGATGGCATTGTGAGCCCGGGCCAGCCGGGTGATCGAGTCCAGGAGGATGACGACATCGCGCTTGATCTCGACAAGTCTCTTGGCTTTTTCCAGGACAATATTGGCGACCTGGGCGTTCCGGGAAGGCGGCTCATCGAACGTGGACGCCACGACCTCTCCGGAGCAGCTCCGCTTGAAGTCCGTGACCTCCTCTGGGCGCTCGGCGATGAGAAGGACGATGAGGAAGACCTCGGGGTGGTTCTTCTCGATGGACTTGGCGATCGTCTTGAGCAGGGTCGTCTTTCCGGCCCTGGGGGGAGAAACGATGAGACCCCTCTGGCCCTTGCCTATGGGCGTCAGGAGCTCCATGATCCGCGCGTTCATGTTCTTGGGGTTTCCGTCCTGGAGCTTTATCATTTCGAAGGGATAAAGCGGCGTCAAACTGTCGAAATGAACGTTGTGCCGGGTATCGATGATGACTTCGGGGTGAAGGAAATTTACTGCCTCGATCTTGATCAGGGCGAAATATTTCTCGCCGTTCTTAGGCGCCCGGACGACGCCGGAAATAGTGTCCCCCGTTCTGAGCTGGAACTTGCGGATCTGCGACGGCGAGACGTAAATGTCGTCCTGGCTCGGAAGATAACTGAATTCCGGGGCCCTCAGGAACCCGAACCCGTCCTCGAGGCATTCGAGGACTCCCTCCGAGAAAAGCAGCCCCTGCTTCTTGGCCTGGGCCTCAAGGATCTTGAAGGTGAGAATGTGCTTATTGGCGGCCTCAACCTCTTCCTCGGCGAGGCCCAGGGTCACGCCAAGCTTCTTGAGGGCCGGAACGTCCTTTTCTTCCAGGTCGACAAGATTGTACTCTTTCATTATTTACCTCTCTGCCAATTGATTTGATTAAAAAATCTATCTGGTCAAGAACTCAGTTCGTCAGCGATGGTCCCTTCGGAGGGGTCTCCCCTCCCCCGACGATGCCGCCCGAAAGCCCTTCATTGAGGGCCATCGCGCCCGCGCCTTCCTTGCCTTTGGGCTGTATTTGGGGCAGCGGACGCGTCAGGACGATCTTCAGGACCTCGTCCATGGTTTCGACCAGGTGGATCTGCATGTTCTGCCTGATGATCTTGGGCAGGTCCTTGAGGTCGGGCTTGTTGTCCAGGGGCAGAACGGCCGTCCGGATGCCCTCCCGGTACGCGGCCAGAAGCTTTTCCTTGATGCCGCCCACCGCCAGGACCTTGCCTTTGAGGGTGATCTCCCCGCTCATAGCTACCTTTTTATTCACCGGTATCTCGGTCAGGAGGGAGATGATGGCCGTGGCGATGGTGATGCCCGCGGATGGCCCTTCCTTGGGTATGGCGCCTTCGGGAACGTGGACGTGGATGTCGAAGTTCTTGTGCAGGTCCGTGGCGATGTTCAGTTCGTAGATCTTGCCGCGGACGAAGCTGAAGGCGGTCTGGGCCGACTCCTGCATGATCTCTCCGAGCTGCCCGGTCAAAGTGAAATTCCCCTTGCCGTGGATCTTGGTGGCCTCGAAGGTCAGCATCTCCCCGCCGAATTCCGTCCAAGCCATTCCCAGGGAGACCCCCACCTCATCCCGCTTGTCGATCTCGGAACGGCGGAACTTCGGGACTCCCAAATAGGCTTCAAGGTTCTTCGGAGTGATCTTTTCCTTGTGGTCCCTCCCCTGGAGGACGACCTTCTTGACGACCTTGCGGTAGACCGTGGTGATCTCCCGCTCCAAGTTCCGGACGCCGGCTTCCCGGGTGTACTCGCGGATGAGCTTGAGCATGGCCGGGTCGGTGATCCTGAGATTCTTATCCGTCAACCCGTGGGACTTCATCTGCTTGGGAACGAGGAACCGCTTGGCGATCTCGAGTTTTTCTTGCTCGGTGTATCCGGGGATCCGGATGATCTCCATGCGGTCGATGAGGGGTCTGGGGATGGAGTCCAGCATGTTGGCCGTGACAATGAACATAACCTGGGAAAGGTCGAAGTCGGTGTCAATATAATGGTCCAGGAACGTGTTATTTTGTTCAGGGTCAAGGACCTCCATGAGAGCCGAGGCGGGATCGCCCCGGAAGTCCATGCTCATCTTGTCCACTTCGTCCAGAAGGAAAACGGGGTTCTTCGTCCCGGCCCTTTTGATCATCTGGATGATGCGGCCGGGATAGGCTCCGATGTAAGTCCGCCTGTGGCCCCGGACCTCGGCTTCGTCCCGGACGCCGCCGAGGGAGAGACGGACGAACTTCCGTCCCGTCGCCCGGGCTATCGACTTGCCAAGGGAGCTCTTGCCCACTCCCGGGGGGCCAAGGAAACCGAGAATGATGCCCTTGGGATTCTTGACTAATTGCCGGACGGACAGATACTCGAGGATCCTTTCCTTGACCTTCTCGAGGCCGTGGTGGTCCTCGTTGAGGATGATCTCGGCCCCCTTGAGGTTCCTCTTTTCTCTCGACTTGTGGACCCAGGGCAGGGAAAGAAGCCAGTCCAGGTAGTTCCGGCTGACCGTGGCCTCCGCGGACATGGGGGGCATGGCCTCCAGCCGCTCGATCTCTTTATAGGCCTTTTCCTCAGCGTCCTGGGGCATTTTGGCCTTGGCGACCTTCTGTCGCAACTCTTCGACCTCGTTCGGCTGCTCTTCCTTCCGGGGCCCCCCCATCCCGGCCGGAATATTCTTTTGTCCGAGATCCTTGAGCGGCGGCCGGCGCCTCCCCGGCTTTTGGCCGTCCCTCTGGTAGGCGGAGTGGATCTTCAGGATCTCGTTCTCCAGGACATAGTTCAGGCGTCTCAAGCGCTCCAGACTGTTGATCGTCTCGAGGAGGTTCTGTTTCTCGTCGAGGGGCAGGTAAAGGTGGGAGGCGATGATGTCGGCGATGCGGTCGGCCGTGTTCTCCCTGAGGGCTGGGATGATGGAGTCGAGGTTCGCGTTCTGGTTGAGTTTCAGGTATTCCTCGAAGAGGGACAGGACCCTTTTAAGAAGCTCCTTGGCGTCCTGGGTGTGGTCCTCGGCCTCCCTGAGCACTTTGGCCAGGATCTGGTAATAGGGGTAGGTGCTGAGATATTCGACGATCCTCGCCCGGCTTTTGCCCTCCACGATGACCTTCATGTTCTTCTCGTCGGTTTTGACCGTGCGGATGATCTTGGCCGTCACGCCCATGGAGTAGATGTCCCGGGGCGTGGGGTTGTCGATCGAGGCATCCATCTGGGCTGAGAGGAAGATCATCTTGTCTTTTTCGGCGGCCTTTTCCAGGGCCTGGATGGAGGATGGTCTTCCGACGATGAAGGGCACCAGGGTGGCCGGAAATACCACCAGGTCCCGAAGCGGGATCAGGGGGATGTTCCGGATGACTTCGTTGTGTTCAGTTTCCGGCATGGGTCATGCTCCGATCGCCTCGCTGAATTTTTCGAAGCTGAGTTCGTTTTCTTTGACCATTTTCCGGGCAATCTCGATCGCCGGGGCCTTCTTGCTCGAGGGCAGGTTGAAGCGGACGCTTGTCACTCCATTATAGCCTGTCCGAGCAAAAAGTCAACTGTCTTCCGGAAGAGGATGTTCTCCTCGATGTCTCCCCTCTTCCCCTCCCTGTCCACCGTTTCGACCACCTTTTCCAGGGGGACCTGATTGGCCTGTGCCAACCCCTTCATTTCCTCCTCGACCTCCGCGTCGGTGACCGTGATCGCTTCCTTCTCGGCGATCCTGGTCAGGATGAGGTTGTTCTTGATGTTCCGCTCGGCCTGCTTTTTGCCCTCGGCGGCCAGCTCCTCGGCCTGGTCCTTTCCCAGCCGGGTCTGCGGGTAGCTGCTCAGGATACGCCTGAGGACGGCCCGGGTCTCATCCTCGACCAGACTTTCCGGAAGCTCGATGGTCACCCCCCCCGAGATCTTTTCCAGAAGTTCGGAGGCCGCCTTGCTCCGGCCGGAGCTCTCCCTGGAGACGAGGAGCCGGGCCCGGACCTTCTCCCTCAGGTCCTCCAGCCCCCGGTAGTCGCCGAGGGTCTTGGCCAGGTCGTCGTTCAGGGGCGGGACCTTTTTTTCCTTGATGGACTGCGCTTTGAGCCGGTATTCGACGTCTTTTCCGGCCAATTTCTTGTTGGCGTGGTCCTTTGGATAGGTCACGGAAAACGTCTTTTCCTCGCCGGGCTTCACGCCGGAGAGGTTTTCGTCCAAGGACGGCTCGTTCTCGGCATGGCCGGCGAGGACGACCGTTTTTTCGGCCGGGAAGGCCTTTTTCGTTCTTAGGTCCCGGCCCTGGACCTGAACGACGACATAGTCCCCGTCCATCACTCCCCTGCCCTCCGCGGGTACGTATTCGGCCGCCCTCTGCCTCAGCTCCTCGAGGGATTGCTCGACCTCCTTGTCCTCGACGACCGCGACGCGGCGCGTCAGCCGGACCTTCTTGTAGTCCGGAAGTTCGAACTCGGGCAAGACCTCGAAAGCCACCCGGACGCGCAGGGTCCGGTCCTCCTCGAAATGGGCGTCCAGGATGACCGGGACGCTGACCGGCCGCAGTCCGCCCGCCTTCAACTCCTCACCGAGGGCCTTGGGGACGAGGGCATCCACGACGTCCTTCTGGATCTCTGCAAAGAACATCCTTTGGACGAGGTCCCTGGGGGCCTTCCCCTTCCGGAAACCGGCCAACTTCGCCTTGGACGCATATTCTGCGAGGATCTTATCAAACTCCTCTCCGACCGCGGCGGGGGGGACCTCGAGGTCCAACTCCCGGCGGGTGGGGCTCACGATCTTGATCTTTTCCGGGCCTGCGTTGTTCATGGGTCAGCCCCTTCTTTCAAGTCCTGTTCGTCCATCGTCCCGCCCCGTAGAGCCCGACAGCGGTTGGTCCTGAGCGCGGAAAATGGGCAGAGCGGGGTTCGAACCCGCACTCCTTCATCAGGAACTAGGTCCTAAGCCTAGTGCGTCTGCCAATTCCGCCACCTGCCCGTATCTTCGCACTTTTCAGGAATGGACAATGACTCCGGCGGGGGCCAACGGGGAACGGTCAATAAATTTACCATAAACCGGGCCCTGTTGTCAATTTTATCTCAGGAGTTTCTTCAGCTTCCCGGCAAGTTCCGGATTGAGGCCGAGGAGGGTCTTGTAGACCTCCGTCGCGCTGTAGGTGTCCTTCAGGTTGAGGTAGACGATGGCCAGGTTGTAGTGGGCCACGGCGTTGTCGGGCTTGAGCTCGATACTTTTTCTCAGGGGCTCTAAGGCCGCCTCGAAGTTCTTGAGTATCATGTAGTTGACGCCGATGTTGATCCAGCCCACCGGGTCATCAGGCATGAATTCCGCGTACTTCTGGAACCCCTCGACCGCCTCCTTGTATTTTTTGGCAAGGGAATAGCTGTATCCGATATTGTACAAGGCCGAGGCATAGCCCGGCTTGATAGCCAGGGCGTCCTTGAAGGCCCCGACCGCCTCCTCATACCGCTTCTGCTTGAGGAACATGATCCCCAGGTTGAAGAAGGCCAGCTCGTTCCCGGGATTGAATTCAATGATCTTCCTGGCGGCTTCGATGGCCTTATCATACTGCCCGGCCTCATCGTACATCGTGATGATCTTCCCGTAATACGTGGTGGCTCCCTCGGGATTGATCCCGGAAAGGGCCTTGTAGGTCTCTTCGGCCTTGTCCAACCGGCGGGCCCGCGCATAGGCCTCGGCAAGATTGAAGTTCGTCTTAATATCATTGGGCTGGAGCTTCTGGGCCTCCTCCAGGGCGGACACGGCCGCCTCCAATTCGTTCGTCTCCATCCGGCACAGCCCGAGCCGCAGATAGCCGTTCCAGGGGTTCTCCGGCTCCAGACGGATGTATTTCTCGTAAGCCTCCGCGGCCTTGGCGAAGTCCTTGGCCTCCTCCAGGGCCGTGCCGAGATCATTAAAGGCCTCCTTCCGGTTAGGGTCCAGGGCGACGGTCCTCTCCAGGGGCCCGATGGCGTCGCTGAAGCGCTGCATCCTGATATAGACGGACCCGAGGCCATGGTTGGCGTCGACACGGTCGGCATCCAGTTCAATGACCCTTTTATAAGCCGCGGCAGCGGCATTATAGTCCCTTTGATCTGAATAGACTTGGGCCAGGAGGCTGTGGGCGACGATCAGGGACGGATCGAGCTTGACAGCCGTTTCCAGATAAGAGCGGGCCGTTGCCGCCTCGTCCATCATGGCGGCCAGCCGGCCGGCCAGGTAAGCCCCTTCGAGGGAGGAGAAATAGTCCTCTCGAGCGGAATCTTTGAGTGAGATGATCTTGCCCGCCCGGGGGAGGTTCTGGAAAAGGTTCGACGGGAGGACGCACCGCAATCCCTTGCCCATCACCTGGACCATGCCCACGACCTTGCCATTAAGATCGAAAACCGGGCCGCCCGTGAAGGAGTCAGGGATGGCCAGGGAAACTTCCATGAATTTCTGGTCCGGCGCCAATTCGAGGAACTTCCGGATGGTCCCTTCGGAAGGCATGAGCTGGCCGGTTTCGTTGGTGCCGATGGCGAATATCCGAGCGCCCTGAACAAGCCCTTCCGGACCGCCCGTGACCAGGGCCTGGACCTTTCCTTTGAGCTTCAGTAAGGTGATATCGTAGGGCTTGGAGACGGTCACGATCCCTTCGATCTTGATCTTTTTACCCTTCGCGGTGAGCACCTCGGCGTCGAAGGCCCGGCCGACGAGATGATAACTCGCGGCCACCACGTCTTCGGCGACCGCGAAGGCCGTGCCCTTGGCGAGTTCCTTCTTGTCCTCGCCATAAACGATGAGCGTGACGGCGCCCGGGCTGTTCTGGCTGAAGATCCTGGCCGCTTCTTCCGTCTGCGCCGGGACCGCCTTCGGAACGGCCAACAAGCCCGCCACCACAAGAATCCCCATCCTCTTCCCAGATTTCATCCTTGACCTCCTTTACAAAGAAAGCCGCGAAATCAAGCTTATATTAACTTTACTCACCCGGCCTTCCGCTGTCAACACAAGGTATTATTGACAAACATGTGTCCGTCGAGTAGCGTTGGATCGGCATGTGGACAAAACGTCTTCCAGCCGTCATTCTCATCGTCGTGCTCCTAACGCTGACGGGCCTTTTCCTTTGGAAGGGTCAGAAGGGAATGATCGACTTCGAGGTCAACAACACAGCGGGCCAAAGGATCCGGGCCGGAGAGACTCTCTACCGGCAGGAGGACGGTCATTACCAATTCAAGTATCCTCCTTTCGCCGCTTTCCTGTACGTGCCAGTTTCCTTCCTGCCGCTTCCAGCGGCCAAGTTCGCCTGGTTCCTCCTCGTCCTTGCGTCTTCGGCCCTGGTCTTCCAATTGTCCTACGCCCTCGTCCGCCCGGAGGCGAAGAAGGCCTGGGTCCTCCGCGTCTTCCCGCCGCTCATCCTGGCCAAGTTCTTCCTGCGGGAACTCCAACTCGGCCAGATCAACGCCTTGATCACGGCCATGCTCCTTATCATGGTCACTGTTTTGATCAGGAACGAGGACCGTCCCGGGGGGGGCGCCCGCGAAAGTTGTGCGGGAGTCCTGTGGGGCGTATCTTCCGCCCTGAAACCTTATGCGCTGATCTTCCTCCCTTACTGGGTCCTTAAAAAAAAATGGCTGGTCCTCGCCGGGGGCGGCCTCGTTCTCGTCCTGGCTTTTCTCGGGCCAGCCCTTAACTACGGGCTTTCGGGGAACATCCAGGTCCATGGAGAATGGTTGGATTCGCTGTCGCGATCGACGCCCGGTCTCCTGAGCACGCAGGACAACGTCTCGCTCATCGCCCTGTTCATAAGATGGACGGGCCGGGCCCAACTCTCGCGCGCCCTCTACCTTGTGACCGTAGCCATGCTCGCGCTCGTCTTCCTGTTTCTCATGATCAGGGGGCGAGGCATCCCTCGGGGCATGATCCTCGAGTCGGCGCTTCTCCTGACCCTTATCCCGATCGTTTCGCCGCTCGGTTGGGATTACACCCTGCTTTCCTCCGTGCCGGCGGTCATGCTCGTCCTGAACAGCTTCGACGCCTTTTCCAGGCCGGCCAGGGCCTTCCTCATCCTGAATCTGGCCGCGGCCGGCCTGTCCATCTACGATCTCATGGGGCGGGTCCTTTACGCCAAGTTCATGGCCCTCTCCGTCATCACTTTGAATTTCCTTGTCCTCTCCGCTTTCCTGGCATGGCTTCGAACGAAGGGCCGGGCTTGAAAGAGGAAACGAAAGGATGGGAGCGCCCGACATGAAAAAGGACCCGAACACGGTCTTGATGATCTGGCTCCTGGTCGTCCTCGGCGGGTTCTTGTGGAACGTCGCCCTCTTCGCTGCCCCGCTCCTGAGACGCGAAGAGCCCGTCGTCTCGGCGTTGATTTACGCGGCCTATTCTCCCGTCTGCCATCAGCTCCCGGAACGAAGCTTCTCCATCCACGGGTCCCCTCTGGCCGTCTGCGGCCGCTGTCTCGGCATCTATCTTGGTTTCTCGGCGGGGACGATCCTCTACCCTTTCCTCCGCCGGTTCTCCAGGCCTCTCCTGCCCGCGACCTCGATCTTCGTTCTCGTCAGCCTGCCCATCGGCCTCGAAACGGCCGGCAATTTTCTGGGCCTTTGGGCGAGCCCGATCGGGCTCCGCCTCGCGGCCGGTCTGATCTGGGGATCGGTCCTTCCCTTTTATTTGATCACAGGGCTCTACGAGGTTCGGCAACTCCTCGGCGGGAAATTCCGCTTGAAATCACCGGGGGAAACGAAATAGAATGGTCTGACGAAGGAGACGGACCGATGAACGATCATAAGCCCAACATGCTCGCACCCGCGCTTATCGGGGGCGCGGTCGCCGGCGTCCTTTCGAGCATTCCCTTCCTGAACTGCCTCTGCTGTCTCTGGATCATTGGCGGGGCCGTCCTGGCCTCGTATCTGCTGGCCAAGGATTCACACGTCTCCCTCACCCCGGGGGACGGGGCCATCGTCGGGGCGCTCGCCGGGATCTCGGCCGCCGTCGTCGATTCTCTCGTCGGCATCCCCCTCCACGGCCTCAACGTGGCCGTGATACGCCGGATGATGGAGCGTCTGTCGGAGTTCGCCGATGAGATGCCCTCCGGCTGGGAAAACTGGCTCGACCGGACGGGAGGAGGGTTTTCGATCGCCATGTTCCTCATGGGGCTCTTCATTTCCGCGGCCGTCTTTGCCGCCTTGGGCGCCCTGGGAGGGATCATCGGCGCTTCCCTGTTCGGGAAAAAAAAGGCACAAGGAGCCGACATTGCACCTTAAAACCCAAGTGATCGTCAACCCTGAATCCAATCAGGGCCGGACGCGCAAAAGGTGGACCGAGATCAAGGAGGGCCTGCGCCACTTCATCAAGGAGTTCCGGTACGATTTCACGGAGAAACCCCTCCAGGCCACGGAGATCGCGCGCGAGGCCATCAAGGGCGGGTCGGAGCTCATCATCGGCGTCGGCGGCGATGGGACGATGAACGAGATCGCCAACGGATTCTACGAGGACAAGCGGATCATCAACCCAGAGACGAGCCTGGGGATCGTCCCCTCCGGGACGGGGTGTGATTTCACCCGGAGCCTGAACATTCCCAAAGGACTGAAGAACGCCCTCAAGGTCATCACCGAGGCCCCGTCCGCGAGGATCGACGTGGGCCGGGTGATCTTCCGGGGGCGTTCGGGCAATCCCGTGCCGAGGTTCTTCCTCAACATCGCCGACTTCGGGATCGGCGGCGAGGTCGTCAAGAAGGTCAACGACCGCCGTCTTGAGCGGAAGGCATCGTCCTACGTCCGGTGCTTGATCTCGACCATGGTCCAATACCGGAACAAAAGACTGCGGATCCGGATTGACGGAAACGAACTGCCGGAAGAGGACTACCTGATCGGCGTCGTGGCTAACGGCCGGGTCTTCGGCAAGGGCATGAAAGTCGCCCCTCAGGCCCGCCTGGATGACGGCCTCTTCGACACCATCCTCGTCAAGGGCATGAAATTCTTCGAGTTCTGCCGCCACGGCTGGAAGCTCATCAACGGCAGCCACCTTTCCCACCCCAAGATCGACCTTATCCGCGGCAAGAAAGTGGAAGCTTTCTGTCGTCCGGACGAAACCGTGCTCCTGGAACTGGATGGAGAACAACTGGGAACCCTGCCGGCTTCGTTCGAGGTCGTCCCGCGGAATATGCTCGTCAAAGGGTATCCGGTGGGCTAATCGGCCTTATTCAAGGCATACAACCGCGGATCGTTGGTGAGGACCAGGTTCCCGCTCCCATCGTAGAATCTATAGATGATGGTTCGGGTCCGGATGTTGGATTTCCGGAACGAGGCCTGGATCCGACTGATGTAGTTTCTCGTTTCCGGATAGGGAGGGATGCCTTTGTATTTTTTCACGGCCTCTTGGCCGGCGTTGTAGGCGGCCAGGACAAGATTCGTCTTCCCGTCATAGAGCTTGATCAGGTCCTTCAGGTACTTGGCGCCGCCTTCGATGTTCTCTTCGGGATCGTAGAAGTTGTTGACCCCGTAGGCATCGGCCGTGGCCGGCATGAGCTGCATGAGACCCATGGCGCCCTTCGCGGAAACAGCGAAGCTGTCGTAATTGGATTCCGCCCGGATGATGGCATGGATGAGGTCAGGCTCCACGCCGTGTTTTTGGGCGACTTTCCGGACGACGTGGTCGTACGTCTTCCTGCCGACGTCCTGAGATTGAGCGCAGAGAGAGAGGGCCCATCCCAGTGTCGCGATGACGGTCACGGCGATTCTTGCGATTCTCATGGAACCCTTTGACCCCAGCTTGCCAAAAAACGGCAGGTTTGACAATCCCCTTTAGGGGTGATTTTTCCTTTCAGTCCCCGACGAGCCTCTCGATGAGAGCATAGCTCTTTTCAAGGGCTGAGTCCAGCGCCTCGGGCTTCGACCCTCCCGCTTGCGCGAAATCCGGCCGGCCCCCGCCTCCTCCGCCGACAAGGGGGGCCAATTCCTGGATGACCGCCCGGGCCTCAACCTTGGACGTCAGGTCCTTGGTCACCGTGACGACCAGAGAGACCTTCCCGCCGTCCACGGCGCCAAGGACCACGATCCCGGACCCCATCTTTTGTTTCAGCGAATCGGCAAGGCCCCTGAGCCCGCCCATGTCCAGGCCTTCCACTTTTTGGGTCATGACGGGAATGCCCCTGACCGTTCGGACGACACCTTCATCGTTCCGAAGCTTTTGGCAGGCCAGTTTCTGCCTCAGGGCCTTGTTCTCCTTATCGGCGGTCTCAAGGGACCCCATCATCTTGTCGATCCTGGAAAGGACCTCTTTTCGAGAGACGCCCAGGCCCTGCTCGACGCCCATCATCAGGTCCTCGAGCTCCTGGAGATAACGGAAGGCCTCCTCCCCGGTCATGGCCTCGATCCTCCGTATGCCGGCCGCGATGCCGGATTCCGAAAGAACCTTGAACATCCCGATCTCGCCCGTGGAACGGACGTGGATCCCCCCGCAGAGCTCCTTGCTGAAGTCCCCGACCCGGACGAGACGAACAGTCTCCCCGTATTTCTCCCCAAAGATGGCCATGGCGCCTTCCCGGATCCCTTCTTCAAGCGACGTGACCTTGGTGTCGACGCCCACGTCCTCCCTGATCTTTTCGTTGACCAGGCTCTCGACCCTTCGGACCTCCTTCCTGCCCAGAGCGGCGAAATGGGTGAAATCGAATCTCAAGCGCTTGTCCGAAACGAGAGAGCCGGCCTGCTTGACATGATCGCCCAGGACCTGGCGAAGGGCGGCATGGAGGAGGTGCGTCGCGGTGTGGTTATTGGAGATCGATTTTCGGCGGCCGGGGTCGGCCGCAACGTCCACCGCGTCTCCCGCGACCAGGGTCCCGGCCAGGGTCTTGACCCGGTGGGCGATGAGCTCCGGAGTGAGATAGTAGGCATTCTCGACGAGGCCGGAAAAACGGGCGTTTTTAAGAACGCCCGTGTCCCCCACCTGTCCCCCGGCCTCGGCGTAAAAGGGCGTCCGGTCAAGAACGACCTCACCTTCCTCTCCGGGGCCGAGCTCCGGGGCCGGCCTCCCATCCTTGAGGATGGCCAGGACCTCGGCGTCCTGGACCCCGGCTGACTCGTGGGCGACGGAACGAACCTTGAGGTCCTTCAAGTCTTCCGTGATCCTCTTCGTCTTCTGCCTGAGCTCGCCCTTCCAGGACTGCCGGGCCCTTTCCCGTTGTTCGTCGAGTTTGAGGGCAAAACCCGCCTCATCGACCGCCATCTTTTTTTCCGCGGCCAGTTCCTGGGAGAGGTCAAGGGGGAACCCGAAGGTGTCGTAGAGCTTGAAGGCCTTGTCTCCGGGGATGGTCGTCCGGCCTTCGTTCCGGGTCTCCGCGACAACCTGATCAAAGCTGCGGAGCCCCGAGGCCAGGGTCGCCGAGAACCGCTCCTCTTCGGACAGACAAACCCGGGAAATGTAATTCATGGATGTCAGGAGTTCGGGATAGGCGTCCTTCATGACGTCCCCGACGCCGCCCGCAAGCCTGTACAGGAACGGCTTTTCGATCCCCAGGAGGTTGCCGTTCCGGAAAGCCCTGCGGATAAGGCGTCTCAGAACGTATCCCCGGCCATCGTTGGCCGGAGTCACGCCGTCCCCGATGAGAAAGGACGCGGCCCGGATGTGATCGGCGATGATGCGGACCGAAATGTCCCCTTCGTCGCTCGCCGGATACTCGCGCCCGGCGACGTCGCAGATCGCTTCGATGAGCGGCATGAAGAGGTCGGTGTCGTAGTTGCTCTTTTTCCCCTGGAGAACGGCCGCCATTCGCTCCAGGCCCATTCCCGTGTCAATGGACGGCGAGGGGAGCGGTTTGAGGACGCCCCCCTCCTCCTGGTTCTTTTCCATGAAGACAAGGTTCCAAAGCTCGACGAACCGGTCGCTTCCCTTTTCAATGAGGGCGAACGGGTCGCCGCTGTCGATCCCGGCCCCGAGGTCATAGTGGATCTCCGAGCAGGGGCCGCAGGGACCCGTCTCCCCCATGGACCAATAGTTGTCTTTTTTACCATAGCGGAAGATCCTGCCGGCCGGAACCCCTATGTCCCCCGCCCAGATCCGGAAGGCTTCCTGGTCATCCTCGTAGATGGTGACGTAAAGCCGGTCCTTGTCGATACGGAAGACCCCGGTCACAAGCTCCCAGGCAAAGGCGATGGCCTCTTTCTTGAAATAATCGCCGAAGGAGAAATTGCCGAGCATCTCGAAGAAGGTGTGGTGCTTGGCGGTCCGGCCAACCGACTCCAGGTCGTTGTGCTTCCCGCTGACGCGCAGGCACTTCTGGACGGAGACGGCACGTTTGTAGCTCCGGGTTTCCAGCCCGAGGAAGATCGTCTTGAACTGGTTCATCCCGGCGTTGGTGAAAAGAATGGTCGGGTCGTCCTTGGGAAGGAGCGACGAACTCTTGACGATCCTGTGGCCCCGACGGGAGAAGTACTCGAGGAAGGTTTCCCGGATCTCGTGCGATGTCATCGAGCCTCTTCTTCCGGTCCCCCCTCCACCCGGTCGACCTTGCTCATCTGCTTTTCCATTTCTTCCATGGCGAGGTCCAGCGTGGATTGGATCCCCATGACCCGGAGCTTGAAGTTGTCCGGGTTGGACGAGTATTTCATGCCCTGTTCGAAGGAGATGTAGCCGTCCCGGTAGAGCTGGTAGATCGACTGGTCGAACGTCTGCATACCGTACTGGGAAACGCCGGCTGCAACAGCGTCCTTGATGAGGCCCGTCTTTTCGCGGTCCGAGATGCACTCGGCGATATAGGGGGTGGAGATCATGACCTCGACGGCCGGGACGCGGCCCTGTCCGTCCATCCGCGGGATCAGGCGCATCGAGATGATCGCCTTCAGGATGCTGGCCAGCTGGAGCCGGACTTGGCGCTGGTGGTGGGGCGCGAAGACCGAGATGATGCGGTTGATGCTCTCCGGAGCGTCCAGGGTGTGCAGAGTGCTGAAGACCAGGTGGCCGGTCTCGGCCGCAAGGAGGGCCGTCTCGATGGTATCCAGGTCGCGCATTTCGCCCACCAGGATGACATCGGGATCCTCACGGAGGCAGGCGCGCAGGCCCCTGCCGAACCCGCTGACGTCCATGCCCACTTCCCTCTGGCTGATGGTGCTCTTCTTGTCCTTGTGCAGATACTCGATCGGGTCCTCGATCGTGATGATGTTTTCCCGGCGGTAGGTATTGATATAATCCAGCATGGCGGCCAGTGTCGTCGTCTTGCCGCTCCCCGTCGTGCCCGTGACCAGGACGAGGCCGCGCTGGGAGAAGGCGATCTTTTCCAGGACCTCGGGCAGGAGGAGCTGGCGGATGGCCTTAACCTCTAGCGGGATGATCCGCAGGGCGATGGCCAGCGAGCCGCGCTGGTGGAATATGCTGCCGCGGAAACGGCCGAATCCGGGAAGGCTGTAGGCCAGGTCAATGTCCATGTCCTCTTTGAGCCTGACTTTTTGATGATCCGTCATCATCTGGCTCCCGAGGTCCTCGGTGTCCTGGAGCGTGAGCCGCGGGAAACCCGTCAGGGGCATCAGCGTCCCGTGGACGCGGATCATGGGATAGTTCCCGGCCTTCAGATGAACGTCTGAGGCATCCCTCTCT
>JALHVH010000168.1 GCA_022867105.1 Candidatus Aminicenantota bacterium | reverse complement strand
TCATCGCCCTCGTCCAAGCTGGACACATGGGCTTCGCCGTGGTCGCGGTCCTGGCGAGTGTCCTCACCCTCTGGTACTACCTCCTCATCCAGCGCAAGGCCTTCTTCGGCAAGCTCGACGAGCGCTGGAAGGACGTTAAGGAGGCGCCATTCTGGATGCTGGCCTCCAACGTCATTCTGGCCCTCCTCTGCGTCGGCATTGGGATATTCTTTTCTCTGACGATAAAAACCTGGGTCCGGCCGGCGGCGGACGCTCTGTCCCAGGGAGTCCGGTTAGCGTTCGGTTCTTGGGGAATGTGAACGATGGTCCTTCAAATCCTTCTTCTCGTCGGCTTGGTCCTCTTCTCGGTCCTGGCGATCCTCTTCAAAGACCTGCTGAAGGCCGCGATCTCGCTCGCCGTCGCCAGCCTGCTTCTGGGCATCATCTTCTTCCGGATGAACGCCCCTTACGCGGGCGTCTTCGAGATCTCGGTCGTGGCCGGCCTCATCACCGTCCTCTTCATGCTGACCATCGCCCTGACCAAGGGCGGGGATGCCGTCGAATCCAAGGTCGCCTCCTTCGCCTTTCCGGCCTTTTTCGTCATCTTTATCGTCATCGACGCAATCATCATGAAAAAGCTCATCCAGAAGGTCCCCGCTCTGCCGGGACCGGAAGAGGCCGGGACGACCTTCGGCCAGGTCCTCTGGAACGCCCGCACCCTGGACCTCGTCGGCCAGATCGCCGTCATCTTCGCCGGCGTCTTCGCCGTCCTAGCCCTATTCCGCAAGGGGGACAATAAAGATGAATAGCCTCTGGTTCTTGTACATGTTCTTCACGGCCGTCCTCCTGTTCACGGGCATCTATTGCCTCCTGACCATGAGGAACCTGATCAAGCTCTTCATCGGCATCGGGGTCATCGGCAAGGCCGTGAGCCTGGCGCTCATCGCCACGGGCCTGGCCAAGAAGAACGTCCTGGCGGCCCAGAGCCTCGTCATCACCTACATCGTCGTCGAGGTCAGCATGGTCGCCGTCGCCCTGGCCCTGATCATCAATATCTACCGGAAGACCAAGAGCCTGGACATCCGGCAACTCGCGAAGCTGAAGGGTTAAACCATGAAAGGTTTGGAATTCCTGCTCTCACCGCCCGTAGCGTTCCTCGTCTTCCTGGGGTTCGCGTTCCTGCTCTACGCCCTGGGGAAGAGGATGGCGCCCAAGCCCAGGAATGTCGGGGGAAAGCTCGAGACCTACGCCTGCGGCGAGCACCTGCCGGGTTTCAAGATCCAGTTCGGCTACCGGCTTTTCTTCTTCATCGCCCTGTTCTTCACCATGATGCACGTGGCGGCGCTCGTCATCGCCACCGTCCCGTCGGGGAAGATCGTGTTCTTTGCGGTCATCTATCTCGCCATGATCTTCCTCTCCATCATGGCCCTCGTGACAAGGAGTTGACATGCTCAATAGATTGGTGCGCTGGTCGAGGATCAAGTCGCCGTGGATCCTTCATCTCAATTCCGGGGCTTGCAACGCCTGCGACATCGAGATCGTCGCGGCCCTGACGCCCCGCTTCGACCTGGAGCGGTTCGGCGTCCTGCTCAAGGCGACTCCCCGGCACGCCGACGTGATCATCTGCACCGGTCCGGTGACCCGGCAGATCAAGGACAGGATCCTCCGCATCTACGAACAGGTCCCGGACCCCAAGTTCGTCGTGGCCGTCGGCGCCTGCGCCATGTCCGGCTGCGTCTACCGGGGCGCCTACAACATCTTGGGCGGCATCGACCAGGTCATCCCGGTGGACGCCTATGTCCCCGGCTGTCCGTCCCGCCCGGACGCCATCATGGACGGTGTCGTCAAGCTTCTGGGAAAATTGTAGCTCTCGAGGAAAGTATGACAGATTCCGAGATCGTCGAAAAAGCCAAGGCCTTCCTGGGAGGCAAGGCCCTCGAGGTCGCCAACCCGTCCCTGCGGCGCATCTTCATCACGGTCGCCCCCGGGGACCTGGCGGCCGCGGTCACGGCCCTGCGGGACCACATGGGCTTCCTTTACCTGGCGACCATCAGCGGGGTGGACGACAAGGACGACTTCGAGCTCCTCTATCATTTCGGGAACGAGCACGTGTGCCTCAACGTGAGAACGCGGATCCCGAAGTCCGCCCCCCGTATCGCGTCCATCACGCCGGTCATCCCGGGCGCCATCTTCTATGAGCGGGAGCTCCAGGACATGTTCGGCATCATCGTGGAAAACATCCCCGACCCGCGCCCCCTCGTCCTTCCCGATGACTGGCCGGCCGAGAACTTCCCCCTGCGGAAGGACTGGAAGTTCGAGAGGCCCGAGGAAAAGATCCCCGGAGGAAAACCATGAAGGTCACGATCCCCATAGGCCCGCAGCACCCGGCCCTCAAGGAGCCCATCAGCCTGCGCATGACGGTGGACGGGGAGGTCATCAAGGACGCCGACCTTCGGCTGGGCTACAACCACCGCGGCCTGGAGAAGCTGGCCGAGGAAAAGACCTGGGTCCAGAACATCTACCTGACCGAACGCATCTGCGGGATCTGCTCCCACTCCCACGCCACCTGCTTCGTTCAGGGCGTCGAGAAACTCATGGAGATCGATCCCCCCAAGCGAGGCCTTTACATCCGTATCCTGGTTTCCGAGCTGGAGCGGGTCCACAGCCACCTCCTCTGGCTCGGCATCGCCGGCCACGAGGCGGGCTTCGACTCCTTCTTCATGTACACCTGGCGCGACCGCGAGATCGTCATGGACCTCCTGGAGATCGTCTCCGGCAACCGCGTCCACTACGCCATCAACACCCTCGGCGGCGTCCGCCGGGACGTGGACGAGGCCCAGCGGGCGAAGATCCTCGGTTCCCTGGACACGTTGAGGAAAAGGACCGAATACTACCTGATGATCGGGGCC
>JALHVH010000167.1 GCA_022867105.1 Candidatus Aminicenantota bacterium | reverse complement strand
CATCGGCCTCCTGGGCGCCAACCTGGAGATCTTCGACCTCGACCAGGTCGCCTCCCTGAACTACCTCTGCGACGACTACGGAATCGACACGATGTCGGCGGGCTGCGTCCTCTCCTTCTACGCCGACGCCATCGAACACGGGGCGACGACGGGGGACTTCAAGTTCGGCGACGCCGAGAGGGCCAAGCAGCTCCTCGGAATAGCGGCCAGGCGCGAGGGAGAGCTCGGGAACCTCCTGGCCGACGGCTCGCTGCGGATGGCCCGGCGGTTCGGCCACGGCTCCGAGGCCTACGCCATGCAGGTCAAGGGACTGGAATTGGCGGCCTACAACTGCAAGTTCATCCCCGGCATGGCCCTGGCCTTCGGGACGAGCCCCATCGGCGCCCACCACAGGGAGGCCTGGATCATCACCTTCGAGCTGAAGCAGACCTCACGCGAATCCTACGGACGCGAAAAAGCCGCGAAGGTCGTCGAACTGCAGAGGATCCGGGGCGGCCTCTTCGAGTTCATGGTCGCCTGCCGCTTCCCGTGGATCGAGCTTGGCTGGGACCTCAAGAACTACCCGATCTATTTCAACAAGGCCACCGGCCTCGAATGGACGCTCGACGATTTCTGGAAGGTCAGCGACCGGATCTACGCCCTGATGAAGTTCTTCTGGGCCCGCGAGATCCCCGACTGGGACCGGACGAGGGACTATCCCCCGATGGTCTGGTTCGACCCGGCCAACGCCGACAAGGAAGGGCCCATCGCCGGGAAGATCCTGGAGCTCGACAAGTACAACGGGCTCCTCGACCACTTCTACGACATCCGGGGCTGGGACAAACGGGGGATCCCCACTAAAAAGACAGCGGAGTCCCTGGGCTTGGACAAGGAAGCCGGGGAAGTCCAGAAATATACAAAGCTCGAGTAGGATGAAGATCACCATCAAGCTTATCGGCCCGTTCATTTACGCGGCGGGCTTCAGCGAAAAGGAGTTCGAGGCTCCTGAATCGGCGACGGTGGAAAGCCTCTTTGGGCTCGTCGGGATCGAAAAGGACCGGCCCAAGATCGTCACCCGGAACGGCAAGGCGGTCGGCTCGGTCGATGAGCTCCAGGACGGCGATCGCGTCGTCATCTCGCCGCTGTATTCGGGCGGATAAGGCTTGGTGATTCCGAAGCATCGCCAATGGTGCGGATCATGCAACCGGTATTGATCGACGGCGTTTGGAGAGAGGCGCGCTCCGTCGGAACGTTTCAGGCCGTCGATCCCTCGACCGGGTCCCCATTGCCCGGCTTGTTTCCCATCTCGTCGTTCGAGGACGTTGAGGCGGCCCTGGCGGCGGGCCGGCAAGCCTGCAAGGACCTTGCCCAGGCTTCGCCGGAGCGGATCGCCGCTTTCCTGGAACGATTCGCGGAAGGCATCCTGGGCCGGGCCGATGAACTCATCGAGACGGCCCATCGGGAGACGGCCCTTCCCAAAGCCCCCCGGCTCGGGACGACCGAACTTCCCCGGACGATCGACCAGCTCCGCCAGGCCGCCGAAGCCTCCAGGAATCGGTCCTGGCGACGGGCGGCGATCGATACCAAATCCAATATCCGGTCGATCCACGGACCGTTGGGCGGCCCCGTCATCGTTTTTGGCCCCAACAATTTTCCTTTCGCTTTCAACTCCGCGGCGGGGGGCGATATGGCGGCGGCCATCGCCGCCGGAAACCCCGTCCTGGCCAAGGCCCACCCCTATCATCCCGCGACGACGAAACTCTTCGCCGAGATCGCTCGCAGCTGTCTTGAAGGGCCGCGACTTCCTACGGCGACCCTCCAGATGATTTACCATTTGCGGCCCGTAGATGGACTTCGACTAGTCGCCCATCCGCTCACGGGGGCGACGGCCTTCACGGGCGGCCGTCCGTCCGGGATGCGGCTCAAGGAGGCCGCGGACCGGGCGGGAAAACCCATCAGCCTCGAAATGTCGAGCGTCAATCCCGTCTTCATCCTTCCCGGAGCGCTGCGAGAACACGGCGAAGCGATCGCGGCGGAGTTCTCGGCTTCATGCTCGGGAGGCGCCGGCCAGTTCTGCACGAAGCCCGGCCTGGTCGTGGTCCTCGATGGTGCGGACGGAAGGGATTTTCTGGCCGCCGCTAAAAGGAATTTTAAAGCTCCCCCATCAGGGTTCCTTTTGGGCCGGAGCGTCCTAGAATCCCTTCAAGCGAGCGTGTCGGAGATGGCCCGGGAAGGCGCCGAGGTCCTCACGGGAGGGAAGCCCGTCGACGGTCCCGGCTTTCAGTTCGAGAACACGCTGCTCAAGATATCCGGGAGGGCATTCCTGAGCCATCCCGGGCGCTTCCAGCACGAGGCCTTCGGGGCGGTGTCCCTCGTCGTCCTTGCCGGAACAGAGGAGGAGATGCTCCGCGTCGCCGAGGCGCTCGAGGGCAATCTGAGCGCGTGCGTTTATTCGGACAAGGCCGGGGCCGATGATGGCCTCTACTCGAGGCTCGCGCCCGTCCTGCGGACAAAGACCGGCCGGCTCCTTAACGACAAGATGCCGACCGGGCTGGCCATCGTTCCCTCCATGGTCCACGGCGGCCCTTTCCCCGCGACCGGCCATCCGGGATTCACCGGGGTGGGCTTTCCCGCTTCCTTGCTGCGTTTCACGGCCCTCCAGTGTTATGACAACGTCCGGCCGGACCGCCTGCCGCCGGAGCTTCAGGATGAGAACCCGACGGGAAAGATGTGGCGCCTCATCGACGGGGAATGGACACGGAAATAACGTAATCCCCCTTGGCCATAACTCCCACCGCCGCCGGGCTTTCGGCCGTGGAGAAGGCGAAGGACTTGACGTTGCCGTCGAAATACT
>JALHVH010000166.1 GCA_022867105.1 Candidatus Aminicenantota bacterium | reverse complement strand
GTGGTCCTGGAAACGAAATTAAAAGGATAAAATAAGAGGGGACATGTCAAACATCGGCTCCTATGAAGAACGCGCCAAGGGGTTTTCCTGGTCCGTCTCGGAGAACGAGCTCGGCTACAGGGACGGAAACGTCATCAACATCGGCTGGCACTGCACGGACAGGATCTGCGAACAGGGGAAGGCCTCGAAGCTCGCCCTCGTTTGGGAAGGCCACGCAGGCGCCGAGAAGCGCTTCACCTACAACGACATCCGGCTGGCTTCGAACACCATCGGCGCCTTCCTCCGCGGCCTCGGCATTCAAGCCGGGGAGAGGGTCTGCCTGTTCATGGACAAGATCCCCGAGCTCTACCTCGGGTTTCTGGGGATCCTGAAGATCGGGGCCATCGCCCAGCCCCTGTTCTCCGCTTTCGGAGACGAATCCCTGTTCGTCCGGCTGTCGGACGCCGAGACATCGGCCGTCGTCACCCAGAAGAAGCATGCCCTCAAGGTCCGGAAGATCCTCGACCGGCTGCCCCACATCAAGCACCTCATCATTGTGGACCATGACGGCGCTTCGCCGCTCAAGGACCGGGAGGTCGCCTTCTCCCTGGAGAAGGCCGCCCCCGTCGAGCACCTCGATATCCACCCGACCACGGCCGAATCGCCTTCGGTCCTCCACTACACCTCCGGCACGACCGGGATGCCGAAGGGCGTCCAGCACGTCCATTATTCCCTGGTCTCGCAAGTCCTCACGGCCAAGTGGGTTCTCGACCTCCGCGACGACGATATCTACTGGTGCACGGCCGACCCGGGTTGGGTCACGGGAACGTCCTACGGCATCATCGCTCCGTTCGCCATGGGCGTCACCCAGTGCGTCATGGACGCGGGGTTCTCGGCCGAAGCCTGGTATCGGTTCATCGAGAAGCGCCGGATCACGATGTGGTACTCCGCCCCGACGGCCATCCGCTCGCTGATGATGGCCGGGGACAAGATCGTCGGGAAATTTGACCTCTCCTCGCTCCGCCATCTGGCGAGCGTCGGGGAGCCCTTGAACTCCGAGGCCGTCGTCTGGTCGCAAAAGGTCTTCGGCAAGCCCTTCTACGACACCTACTGGCAGACCGAGACGGGCTGCATCGTGATCAGCAACTACCCGGGAATGGAGGTCCGGCCCGGGTCCATGGGAAAACCGTTCCCCGGGATCACGGGAACGATCCTTGACCCGAACCGGAACGAGCCCTATCCCTTCCACGGGAAGATCGGGCTCGTTGCCTTCCGGTTCGATTGGCCGTCGCGAATGCGGACGTATTGGAACAACGAGGAGGCGTTCCGGAAAAAATTCCGGAACGGCTGGTACATCACCGGCGACCGGGCCCGGATCGATAAGGACGGCTACTACTGGTTCGTCGGCCGTGACGACGACATCATCAACACCGCGGGGCACCTGGTCAGCCCCTTCGAGGTCGAGTCGGCCCTCCTCGAGCACCCGGCCGTGGCCGAGTCGGCGGTCGTCAGCAAACCCGACCCCCTCAACCTGGAGGTCGTCAAAGCCTTCATCAACTTAAAGCCGGGCTTCACGGCCTCGAAGGATCTGGACCTGGAGATCATGAATTTCGTCCGGAAAAAGCTCTCGCCCCTGGCCATGCCCCAGGAGATCGAGTTCGTCGACTCCCTGCCCAAGACCCGGAGCGGCAAGATCATGCGCCGCATCCTCCATGCCCGGGAGTGGGGCGAGGAGATCGGCGACACCTCGACGATCGAAAACGATTGACGTAAAATAGATCCTTAGGAGAACAGACATGGATGAACTCAAGGACATTGTTTTGAAGTATGTGACCGAGGAATACCTCGAAGCCGACAGCGACCCCATCACCTACGAGACGCCGCTCATCTCGGGCGGGATCGTGGATTCGTTCTCGATGATCTCGCTGAAGCGCTTCCTGGAGAACAAGTACAAGATCCAGATCCCCGACGGAAAGGCGACGCCCGAGGCCTTCGATTCCGTCAACAAGATCGCGGTCCTTGTCCGGGAGTTCATCAAGGCCTGAGGTTTCGAGCGTCCGGGCCCCCGCCCCGCCCGCGATCTCTCGAACGCGGTCGGAGGTCCGGGGTCCTAAAGGACGACGGCGGGCGCACCGGGCGATGGCCCGCGGAACGCGCCGTCCGACTCGAAGATCAAAAGGAGGAACGAACATGGCATACAGCGAAAAAGTCCGAGGCCTTTACCAGGAACAGCTCAAAGGGATCCGGGACGCGGGGATCTTCAAGGAGGAACGGTACATCCACTCGCCGCAGGCGGCCGACATCGAGGTCGAGTTCCCGGCCGGCTCGTCCCTGAAGAAGGTCATCAACATGTGCGCCAACAACTACCTCGGTCTCTCCAGCCACCCCGAGGTCGTCAAGGCCGCCCACGAAGGGCTGGACAGCCGCGGCTACGGCATGTCTTCGGTGCGCTTCATCTGCGGGACCCAGGACATCCATCGCGAGTTGGAGCGCCGGGTCACGGACTTCCTCGGGACGGAGGACACGCTCCTCTTCCCCTCGTGCATGGACGCCAACGCCGGCGTCTTCGAAGCCATCCTGACCAAGGACGACGTCATGATCTCTGATCGGCTGGTCCACGCGTCCCTCGTCGACGGCATCCGTCTTTCGAGCGCGATCCACGACACCTACAAGCACTCGGACATGGCCCACCTCGAGAGCAAGCTCCAGCTCCATGCCGACAAGCGGCTCAAGGTCGTCATCACGGACGGCGTCTTCTCCATGGACGGCGACGCCGCCAAGCTCGACGAGATGGTCGCCCTCTGCGAAAAATATGACGCCATGCTCCTCGTCGACGAATCCCACGCCTCGGGTTTCATCGGCAAGACCGGGCGGGGGACGCATGAGCGGTACGGGGTCGTCGGCAAGATCGACGTCATCACGACGACGTTCGGCAAGGCTCTCGGGGGGGCCTCCGGCGGCTGCGTTTCCGGGAGGCGCGAACTCGTCGAGATGTGCCGCCAGAAAGCCCGTCCGTATCTTTTCTCGAACACCATTGCGCCGGTCGTCGTGGCCGGGGTCATCAAAGTCATGGAGATCCTGTCCGGGAGCACGGAGCGGCGCGACAAGCTCGAGCGGAACGCCGCCACCTGGAGAAAGGGGCTGACGGAGGCGGGCTTCATCCTCAAGGAAGGCGACACGCCGATTGTCCCCGTCATGCTCTTCAACGCCAAACTGGCCCAGGACTTCTCGAAAGCCCTCTACGATGAGGGCGTCTACGCCATGGGCTTCTTCTTCCCGGTCGTCCCCCAGGGCCAGGCCCGCATCCGGACCCAGCTCTCGGCCGGACACGAGACACACCACCTCGATAAGGCCCTCGGTGCATTCGCCAAGGCCGG
>JALHVH010000165.1 GCA_022867105.1 Candidatus Aminicenantota bacterium | reverse complement strand
TGGCCGAGGAGATTAAGGACCGAGACCTGGATACCTTCGAGGTCCGGTTCACGCTCCCCCGGGAGAACAGGCCTTTTGAAGATGCGGCCAGGAAGAGCATGGAAAGCTCGCTGAACGCAAAATCGTTCAGTTTCCGGACGCAAACCCTCAGGGAGAGCAAGAAGATCTTCGAGAAAGAAAAGGAGTTCCCCTGGGAGGGAGACGATGCGATCGCCCTGCTCCAGGACGCCCTGAAGAAAACGGCGGACCTCAAGCCCGTAAAGGTCAGTCTCGGAGTGAGCGAGTCCCCCGAGGTCCGCAAGGGATTGAAGAAGCGGATCGAGCAGGTCCTCGCAGAAAACAACCGGGCCGGTTCAGAGGTCGAGGTCCTTTCGGCCTACAAGCAGGGATTCTTCTGGCTCACGGAAAGGGTCCAAGCGTCGCTGAAGAACAAAGGCGTGCACCACGTGACCATCCGGTTCACGGCGGACGAGGATCCGCGGAACGTGCTCAAGCGGTCCTACTCCGAGCCCTACCGATGGCTCCAGGAGCTTTATCCGGCCGACGAGATCCTGGCCAAGGATCTTCAGATCCCCCTGGAAAGGATCGAATTCGAGATCAAACCCGCGGGCGGACCCATCTACGAGGCTTCGGCTTTCGACGTGAAGGGCTCCATCCTCTTTCAGCAGAGCTTTTCTCCCAGGACAAAGGAGATCCCCTTCCTCAACGTCCTGCCGGAGTGGGGCCGGTCCAGGATCACCACCGGCTGGCTGAAGGTGGAGGCCGGAAAGGAGACCGCCCTCGATGTCGATCTTCAGACCGACCTGGAACGGTTTTGGGAGTTCTACCAGGAGGAGGTCCTCAAACCCGTTTATGCCCACATCCTCGCCACAACCGGCTATGAACCGACGTTCGCTAAGCAGCCTTATTTCAAAAGACTCCTTGTCGAATTGTGGGCCAGCGAGCCCGACTACAGGATCGGGTTGGACGAGGAGATGGTGAGCAGCCTGGAGGCCATGCACGACGAGATCTACTTCGATACGCTCGATTTTCTGAGGGGCATCACTCAGTCCGACGGGAGCGACGATGTGCTTCCCGAGGACACATCGCGCTCCTCGGCGCCCGGGAACGTGCTCCCGCTCATCCACCGTTCGAGCGAAGGCGGGAAAGGAAGGACCAAGGTCACGTTCGAGGACCGGCCCGCTCTCGCTCCAGAGATGGAGGTCAAGTGGAGGGAAAAGGACCGGGAGGAGTTCGTCAGGAAGTTCGCCTTCCCCTCCCTCAAGGCAAAGGCCCTGAAGATCCCGGCGTTCATCTACAACGGCCAGGAGGACCGGATGGAAACCCTTTTCCTTGAGATGGGGATCGAGAAGGAGGCCGATTACCTGACGCTCCTGGATGTCATGGATTCCTACCGGAGGCTCGCGGACAAGGGGCTTGTGGCGGACCCGTTCAATTATCCGAAGCTCCGGACGCTGACGGCCCGTATCAGATGGCAGGATTTGGAGAAGGACGAAAGTCTGCCCGTGGTCTTCCAGCCCCAGGAAGAAAAGACGGTCCCTCCCCCCCCCCGCCCGGAAGAAGCCCTTGTCCCCACCGGTGAGACGATCTCGCCCGAGATGTGCCTCGATATCGTCGGCCGTCTTGGCCGGTTCAAGGCCGTCCGCGCCTACATGGGGGGGCGGTCCTACGAGGGCAGGCCCGTCCTCGTGCTGGAGGTCTTCACCCCCGTCGAAAAATACGTCTCTACGGCCCGCCTGATCACGTTCAAGCCCACCCTCCAGCTGAGCAGCCGCCAGCACGCCAACGAGATCTCCTCCACCAACTACACACTCCGGCTGGCCGAGCTGCTGGCGAGGGACAGGGCTTATCAGGATCCCGTCCGGAAGATCAATTTCGTCATCCAGCCCATGGAGAACCCTGACGGCGCCGCCCTGGCCTTCGAGCTCGCCAAACTCGCGCCCTTCCACAGCCTCCACGCCGGACGCTACAGTTCCCTCGGCGTCGACATCGGCGCCCTGCCGAAATCGGCCCGGACGATCCTGCCGGAAGCATCGGTCCGATCCGGCCTTTACGACAAGTGGCTGCCGGACATATACTTGAACCTCCATGGCTATCCTTCCCACGAATGGGTCCAGCCGTTCTCGAACTACTCCCCCTACCTCTTCCGGGATTATTGGATCCCGCGGGGCTGGTTCGCCTACTACAAGACGCTGAGCCTCCCGATCTACGGAAAATGGAAGGAGGCCGGCAACGAACTCATGTCCTTCATCACCCAGGAGATCCAGGCGGACGAGAGGATCAGGGAGTCTAATAAGAAGTTCTATGACCGCTACAACCGCTGGGCGGCCCGCTGGCAGCCGCACCTCGAGGCGCTCGAGCTGTACGACGGGGTGAATCTTTACGCGAAACGGCAGGCCCCGCAGGAGAACAGGCTGACCTTCCGAAGTCAGATCACGTTCGTCGAGCAGACGCCCGAGCTCATGGACGAGACGGCCTCGGGGGCCTGGCTGAGCTTCCTCTGCGAGCAAGGCCTCGTCTACTTGAGGGCCCACATCAAGTACCTGTCCCAGGTCAAGTTCGAGACCTCGCGCATCGAGGAGGAGGTCCGGGATCGCGTCCGGATCGAGTTCCATCGCAGCCGCCCCGGCCAGGTCCCGAAGACGAAATGAACGTGGGAAATTTCGTTGCCAATCCCCGCGGAAATTGATAAGATGAGAGCCGTGCGGTTCGGACATCGACCGAAATGGAACTCCAGACGAGCCTCCTGATCGTTTCCAGGGAATTCTCCCTCTACAGCGCCGTTAAAAAGACCTCGCTGGCCGGAGATTTCAGCCTCTTCTTCTGCCGGCCGGACGAAGACTGCCTGTCCATCGTCCGGGAGAACGCCGTCAGGATCGTCCTCATCGACTCGGCCGAGGCCCGTCAGGAATCGGAATCTCTCCTGAAGAAGCTGAAACATTTCGATTCTCTCATCGACGTCGTCATCCTGGGCCAGGGGCTCGATTCGGAGGCCATCCTGGGCTGGATCCACATGGGGGCCACGGATTATGTCGCCATGCCCCTTCAGCCCGCCGCGGTCTCTGAGGTCCTGCGGAGGATCTCCGAGAAAAGGGCCCTGCGGAGGGAGACGTTCCAGCTCGAGAAGAAGCTCGAAAAGAAATACGTCTTCCAAGGAATGGTCAGCCGCAACCCCTCCATGCTCGAGGTCTTCGGGCTCATCGAGAACATCGCCAAGCACTTCACCAGCGTCCTCATCACCGGGGAAACTGGGACAGGCAAAGAAATGGTGGCCCGGGCGGTACACGCCGCCGGGCCGTACCGGGAGAGGGACCTCGTCATTTGCGACTGCGCCTCCATCCCCGAGAACCTTTTCGAATCGGAACTTTTCGGCTACAGGAAAGGAGCGTTCACAGGAGCGGACCGGGACAAGCGGGGCCTCTTCGAAGAGGCCGACAAGGGGATCATCTTCCTCGACGAGATCGCCGAGATCCCGATCTCCGTCCAGGCCAAGCTATTGAGGGTCCTGGAGAACCACCAGTTCCGTCCCCTGGGCGCCAACGAGAACAGGACCATCGACGTCCGCGTGATCACCGCGACGAACCGCGATCTCGGCGAAGCCATCCGGAACAACACCTTCCGGGAGGACCTCTTCCACAGGCTGAACAGGGTCGAGATCCACCTTCCGCCCCTAAGGGAGAGGCTCGAGGACGTCTCCCTCCTCGTCCGGCACTTCGTCCAAACCCACAGCAAGGACCTTCCCAGGAGCGTGCGGGGCGTTTCGCGCGACGTCCAGAAGATCTTCCTGAAGTACGGCTGGCCCGGAAATGTCCGGGAGCTGGAGAACGTCCTGGAAAGCGCGGCCATGGTGTGCAAGAAGGATTTCATCGACGTCCCGAACCTGCCCAAACATCTCCGCGATTTCGAGGCCGCCGAGGGCGGGCTCTCGTTCCTCCGCAAGGAGAACCTCTCGACGCTCAAAAGCCTCGAGAAGGAATATATCGCCTATCTCCTGAAGGTCACAAAGAACAACCTGAGGAGAACGGCCAAGATCCTGGGGATCTCCCGGACGACCCTTTACAACAAGTTAACGAAATTCAAGCTGTCCCGATGATCCGATGTCATGACCTGTCGAACGCTCAGAACGAATACCCGGCAAAGAGTCCGAGGACGCCGTTCTTGATGTCATCGCCGGTTCCCTTGGTTAGGGAGCTCATGCCCGCTGTATAGCGGACATCGAGAGAGAGCTTCCCCCGTCCCAAGGGATGTTCCAACCCGACACCCGCGGCTAGGCCGAGGTCCATGTTCCTGACATTATCCAGGGTCTCCACCTCGGTCTCCCCTCCGAAGGTCGCCTTCACTCTGGCTCGAAGTTTGAAGGCCAACGACGGACCCGCGAAGAGGTGAAACCTGAAGGACCCTGCGACCGGGAGGAAGAACTTTATCAGGACAGGAACCTCGATATAATCGAGGCTTAACGTTTCCCGATAGGCGTCCGGGCCGCTGCCGTTCACATACTTCGATCCTTTCGTGACGAACAAGACCTCCGGCTGGACGGCAAGTAAAGAACCGAGGCCGAAGGTCAGGAACGCCCCCGCGCCGAATCCCATTCTGGACCTCTGCTCGTAAACATCATGGCCGTGGATGTTGGCGGTGGACAGCCCCGCTTTGACGCCGAAGCCCGCGACCCCGGCCCGGACCAGCCCAGAAAAGAGGAGGACCGCCGCCCCGGCCATCAAGAACACCGCACGGGTTCTTTTCATCAGCCAGCCTCCTTGGCCTCCCTCATTCGGCGATGATGATCCGGTTCCCCCCGAGCTCCTTGGCCCTGTACATGGCATTGTCGGCCCGCGACAGGATCATCTCAGGGGTTTCCCTTTCCTTGATGAGGGCCAGCCCCACACTGAGGCTGATCCGGACACCTCCCCTGTCGGGAAGGAAATCGAAGTCCGCGACGGACTCACAGAGCCTCTGGGCGATCCTCCCGGCTTCGCCGATATCTGTGTCCTCGAACAGGACCGCGAACTCGTCCCCGCCGAGCCGGGTCAGCCGGTCACTGTCCTTCCGGAACTGCTTCAGGAGCATCTTGCTGATGTCGATGAGGACCTGGTCGCCGGCGTTGTGGCCGAAGGTGTCGTTGACGATCTTGAACCGGTCGAGGTCCATGACCAGGACGACGCTGTCGATGCCGCGACCGGTCCTGGCGATGACGCGAGGGAGGTCCGTTTCGAGGAGGCGCCTGTTGGGAAGACCGGTGAGAGAGTCGTGGGTGGCCAGATAGACCAGGTCCGCCTCATGGTCCTTGCGTTCCGTGATGTCGGTGCAGGAGCCGACATAGCCGGCGAATTCGCCCTCGAGGCCGTTGAAAGGCCTGCCCAAGCTCAGGACCCAGCGGTGGCGGCCGTCGTGGCGCCTCAGCCGGAACTCCGTTTCAAACGGCTCCCGGATCTTGAAGGCTTCCAGAAGTGTCTGGTTGAACCTCTCCCGGTCCTGATCGTGGATGTCCTGGATCCAACCGTCTCCGATCTCCTCTTCCATTTTCTTCCCGGTGAACAGGAGCCAGGCCTTATTGACATAGTTGCATTTGCCGTCGAGTCCCACCCTCCAAATCTGGGTGGGGAACTCTTCAAAGAGGGTCAGGTAAAAATCGCGGGCCCTGGCCACTGTCCTCTCCGCCTGTTTGAGGTAGGAGATGTCGTTCAGGATGACGATCGTCCCGATAAATTTTTCATAGAGGTCCAGCATGCGTTTCAGCTTGATCTGGAAGTGGATGAGCCCTTTTCGGGTCTCGACATCCTTCTCGAACGTGGTCTCGAGGCCCTCTCCCTCGCCGAACGCCTCGAGGGCCTCTTTCAGCCACGGCAGGATCTCGGAGATCCGGGCTTTTCCGTAATAGCTGACTCCGGCGGGCAGGACGTCACTAAAGAGATCGAACGCCGCGTTATTGATGTTGTCGATGCGACTCTCGACGTCGAGGATAAAAGCAGGATTGGGGATGGTCTCAAAGATCGTCAGGTATTTTTCTCTTTCCGGGTTCATCAGGCTGCCTGATGACTCTATAGCGCATCTTCTCTCCGCAGTCAACCTTTCCGTTACCGTTCCATTACCGGCGAAAAGGAAGGCTCCCTTCCCGGACCAACGGGAAGCTATGCGCCCTTTCGATCCCGAGGGGATCGGCCTCGCATGTGCCGCCGGCTTAAAGCCGCTCGTGGGGGGAAAAAATCGCCCGGGAAACGCTGGAAAGGCTCTGCTGATATCATTCAATATGACCTCTTTCAATACATTATAAATAAATTGTTGCTATTATGTTCATTTACAATCAATTACATAACTGAACGGTCCAATTATGTCCATATATTGGACTTATTCGAAACCGTTCAAAGAACGTCCCAAATTTCTTTATTGTGTTTATTTATAATAATATAGAAATCTGACGACAGAATGGCATTATTCTTGCTCATAATCCTGGTATCATGAAGCTCTTCACCAAAGACCATGGCCGACAATTTGAGCTTGGTCCGGAAATGCGAGAACGAGGCGATGGAATGAAAAGCTACCTTGAATACTACCTTGAAACCGTAAAAGAGAACCCCGATCTCCCGACGCTACGGGAGCTCGAGAAGGATTACCTCGGCTTCCTCCTTGAAATCACGAGGCACAACGTCACTCATGTTTCGCGAATCCTGGCCATTTCGCGAACGGCCGTCTACCACAAGATCTGCCGCTACAGCATCTCCAAGCCAAGCTGATAGACATCTCCTCTAGGACCGCCAGGCATGTCTTCGCCGCGACGATTTAGTCCAGCTCCGCCAGTGCTTTTTTCAGATTTTCGAGTCCCTGGACCAAGCGATCGGTCGGGACCCCGAACCCGAGCCTGAAGCTTCGCGGCTCCTCGAAGAACCTGCCGGGAACGATGCCCGTGCCGTAGCCGTCGTGAAGGCGCCGGGCGAGGTCCGACGCGTCCCGGGCGCCGCGAAACCTTGGGAAACAGATGATCCCGGGGTCGGGCGCCACCCATTCTAGGGCTTCCTGGTCCCGCATGAAGCTGCTGACGATCCGGAGGTTCCCCTCGACGAGCGGCCTTGATCGCCGCCGGATCTCGTCGAGCCGGGCAAACATCAGGACGGCGACCTGTTCCCCGATGAAGGCGTGTTCCACGATCACATAATCCATGAGCCGGCGCAGGACCGCCGCCAGTCCTGCCGGGGCCAGGATCCAGCCGCAGCGCAGCCCTGATAATCCAAAAACCTTGGTCAGGCTCGACGTCACGACGATGTTGGGGGCCAGGCCGAACGCGGTCCCGGCCTTCTCCCCTTCCAGGAATTCGAGGTAGATCTCGTCGATAAGGATTTTCGCGTCCTTCTCTTCGCTCGCCAGGGCCAGCGCCAGGACCTCTTCATGAGAGAGCGCGACCCCGCTCGGGTTGTGAGGGTTCGTCAAAACGACGAGCTTCGTCCGGGGTGTGAAGGCCCGGACGAATTCTTCCGGGTCGACGCGGTACCCGTTCTCAAACCTTCGTTCGAACCGCGTGACGTTCGCCCCGAACAACCGGGGAACGGCCAGGAAGGGTTCGTAAGCGGGTCTTTCGACCAGGACATCGTCGCCCGGCCCGAGGAGGGCGGCACAGACGGAGAAGATCCCTTGGGACGCCCCGACGGCCGGGCAGACGTTGTCGACGCGGGCCCGGTGGCGCGCGGCGATGGCTTCTAAAAGCGGCGGATAGCCATAAGGGTGATCTCCATTGATCTCCAGCCCGTCCCAATCGACGGCCAGTTCTTCACGGGATAACCCTATGAGACCGCTCAGGCACAGATCGATACCGAACTTGGGCTTCGTCTTGGCCCAGGCCAGGTATTCAATGGGTTTGATCTCCAT
>JALHVH010000164.1 GCA_022867105.1 Candidatus Aminicenantota bacterium | reverse complement strand
GACCGTCTTCTCGTCGATCGGCCGGTAGAAGTTCTTGCTGGCCAGGCAGAGGAAGCTCATGGCCTGCTCGAAGGTCCGGTCCGTGAGGTCGATGGAAAGGGACACGTCCCGGAACTGCTCGTCGAAAACGAAGCTCATGCCGGCGTACTTGCCCAGGGCTTGGAAGATCGAACGAAGCTGGGCCTCGGTGAACTTCAGCTGGACCTTTTCCACGGTGACCTTGAGCTTGAAGGGGGCTTCTATGCCCTTTTCGGCCGCAGGCTCCGTCTTCTTCGCGGGCTCCTGGGTCAGCGCGGCCAATTCATCGGCATAGAAGCGGTTCTGAGGGTCATAAGAAAGGGCCTTGCGAACCTCGGAAACGGCCTCCTCTGTCTTTCCTTGCCCGGCAAGCGTCCTGGCCTGCTGGACGTGGAACAATCCGGCCGAGGCCTTCGCCCTCATGAGCGCCAGTCTGTAGACGGCCTCTCCGGGGTTCTCGAGGGCTGCCAGCTCATAGTTTTTAATGGCCTCGTCCCACTGCTTGTTGATCTCGGCCGCGTTGCCCTGTCTGTAGGACCGGCTGAGGACCGCACAGCCCCACAGGGCCCCCATGATCATGATCAATGCGGCAGCTTTTTTCATGGCTGTTCTCCTTGCAGGGGGAAGCTCGAGCGTTTGGCGTCCCGGCCGATGAGGTCGATCCGGTCCGGGGCCACCTTCTCCACCTTCACGCCCGGCAGGACCTCCTCTCCCTCGGAAACGGCCATGGCCTGCCCTTCGAAGATGACGAGGGCGATCATCTTATGGGCGGACCGGACATAGCCGATGTAGGACAGGCCGAGGGAAGTCTCGGCAGGCTCCGTCGCGAGCGGTCGTTCGGGTTTTCCGGAATCCGTGACCCGGCCGCCGGGAGATTCCCAGGGCTGGGATAATCCGGGCGGAGCGAACGCCGTCCCAGGGCTGAAGATGTCCCGCCGCGGAGGCGCGGTCCCGCCCGGCCTCTCCTTCAGCAGGTCCTTCCGGATGAGGCTCTGGCCCCAAGCGCCGCCGCAAACGAGCACGGAGGCCGCGAGCGCGGCGCAAAGACGGGTGATCACGTCAGGTTTCATAGTATCCCGCCAGTTCGATCTTCAGCTCCAGGGCTCCCGTTTCGGAACCCGTATTCAGGAAATCGATCCTCTCCAGGACCAAAAACTTCGGGAACCCTTCGATGACGGCCAGGAACCTCTTCAGGGTGGCGTAATTCCCCCGGAACGTGAACCCGGCCACGACCTTCCTCGCCTTGCCCTTCTCGAGGTCCGCGTATTTATAGCCGATCTGGGAAACGCGGATCCCGGCTTCGGCGAACACCTTCTCGAGGTCGAGGCGGAGGTCCCGGATCCCCTGTTTATCGTTGTAAAAATATCTCGTTCGGAACGCTTCGAGGTCCTCTTTCGCCTCTTCCCAGCGTCCGGATTCGGTCCGTGCCCGGTCCCAGGATACCCGCGCCTTCCCGAGCTCCGCCGTCAGCCTGGTCAGGGCCTCCTCGGACCGGCCATAGCTCCTCAGCGCCCCCAACGAAACAAAGAGGAAGGCCAGGAGGACGAGGACGGCCGCGGCAGCGAGGACGCCGAGCATCCTTTTTTCCCTGTCCGTCAGAAGCTTAAAGAGTTCTTTCATAGCTCGACGTGATCTCCGAAATGAGCTGTCCCCGCTCGTCGGCGGACTCGTTCTCGACCCGGATCCTCTTGAAGTTCCGGGCGCTGAGGTTGTTGATGAGAGCCAACAGGTCGTCGAGGCTCCTCGACACCACCTTGATCCTGAGGTCCAGGGAGGCCTCGCCGACGAAGCTGGGGGCGAGCGAAGTGATGTAGCTCTGGTCCGGGAGAGCCCCCTCAAGCTCCGAAAGGAACGCGCTCCAGGAAAAGGTCTTCCGGAAAATGATGGAATTGACGAGATCGACCCCTCCCTTTTCGGCCTTGGCAGCCGTGTCGGCCATGGTCTTGAAACGCGTTTCTTCGGCCCGGGCCTGCTGCATTTCCCTCTCGACCTCCCGCAGGGAAGACTTGGCCCGGCGGTCTTTGAAGCCGTACTTGATGAAGAAGAAGCCGGCCAGGAACGCAAGCCCGATGAGGAGGAAGGCCAGGCCGACCAGACAGGCGCGGTAGAACCGCGTGTTCCTGAGCGGACGCGAGGCCAGGTTGAGTCGGACCTTATCCATGTTCGTCATGCCAGTTGACCGAAAAGTGGGGAGAGCAGGCTTTTCTCGCCGTTCCCTCCGCCTTCGACGGCCAATTCTCCCATCTCGCGGACGGTCATGGCCAGGAGCCTCCGGAGTTCGGCGGCGATGTCGACACCCGCGTCCGGAAGTCCCGACCTGAACCAGAGGGACCGGACCCGCTTCTTCTCCTTGTCCTCGAGGAAGTGGATCGTGTTCTCGACCTCGTTGAGGAGTCCCTCGATCCTCTGGGCGAGGGGCGCCCCCGGGGTCCTGTCGAAGACAAAGGCCTTATGCCGGTAGAGCCACAGTTCCGAATCGATGATAGCGGCGAAGCTCAGGGAGTCTTCTTCCACGTTGACGACGAGAGCATCCCCGCCCGCCGCCGGGAGAAGATTGATCAAGCTGAGGGAAGGCAGGGACAGGTTCCCCACGGCGAGCTGACAGCGGGAAAAGAGACTCTCGTACTCCCGGAGGACGGCCCCCCGGCCGACGGCGACGACGATCCTTTCCGAACTCCCGGCCCGGAACTCCTGGTGGACGAAGCGCGCGTCGTCGGGAACGACGGGCATCTGCTTGCCGATCCGCCAGCGGATGATCTTCTCCTTCTCCTTTTGGGAGACCGGGGTCGAATCCAGGTTCAGGATGAAGACTCTCGCGCACAGCTCGGGGAGGAGAACAGTGACCGTTCCCTGTCCGAGGCCCATCTTCGCCATGCCTTCCCTGACCTTGGACTCGAGGAACGGGAGGTCCGGGAAGTTCGTCTTGTCGAAGGAAGGTCGGACGACTCCGGCAGGGAGCCGGCTGATGAAGGGACCGGCGGCCCTCCTCTCCCGGGGCAAGATCCGGAGGCCGGTCAGGTGGCTCGTCGTCAACTGGAAGACGGCGTCCGGAAGCGGGACCTCGAGGAAGTGGTCCTTGAGCCGTTTCAGGTCCGGAAGACATTTCATTCGACGAATGTCACCTTGTTCAGGTCCTTGAGGCTTGTGATCCCGGCCAGGACCTTCTCGACTCCGACCTCCCGCAGGAAGGTCATGCCCTCCAGCTTGGCCCGCTTCCGAATTTCCGAAAGGGGTTTCTTTTCCAGGATCATCTCTCGGATGGTGTCCGAGAGCTCGAGGATCTCAGCGATGGCCGTGCGGCCTTTATAGCCCGTCCCGTTGCATTCGGGACATCCCTTCGGTTCGTAGAAGGTCCGGCCCTTGTGGAGCCCGGGGAGGAGCCCCGACTCCGCGAGCTGCGTGTCTTCGTAACGGACGGGGACCTTGCAGTTCGGGCAGAGGACCCGCACCAGCCGCTGGGCCAGGATGACGTTGAGGGCCGAGATAAAGCTGTAAGGGTCCACCTGCATGTGGAGGAACCGGCCGATGACGTCGAAGACGTTATTGGCATGGACGGTGGTGAAGACGAGGTGCCCCGTCAGGGCGGACTGGATGGCGATCTGGGCGGTCTCCGGGTCCCGGATCTCCCCCACCATGATCTTGTCCGGGTCATGGCGCAGGATGGACCTCAGGCCGCGGGCAAAGGTCAGGCCTTTCTTCTCGTTCACCGGGATCTGGGTGATGCCGTCGATCTGGTACTCCACCGGGTCCTCGATCGTGACGATCTTGTCCTCGGGGTTCTTGATCTCGGTCAGGGCGGCATAAAGTGTCGTCGTCTTCCCCGATCCGGTCGGTCCCGTGACCAGGACCATGCCGTAGGGCTGGGCGATGTATTTCCGGAACTTCTTCTGGATCTCTTCGGAGAAGCCGAGGAGGTCGAGCCGGAGCTCCGAGATGGCCTCCGTGATCATCTCCTTGTCGAGGATGCGGATGACCGCGTCCTCGCCGTAGATGCAGGGCATGATAGAGACGCGGAAGTCGATGGTCTTGTCCTTGATCTTCAGCCGGAACCGGCCGTCCTGGGGGACGCGGCGCTCGGAGATGTCGAGGTCGGACATGACCTTGATCCTGGAGATGATCGGCGACTGGAACTTCTTGTCGATGGGCTCCATGGCCTCGCCCAGGACCCCGTCGATCCGATACTTGACCCTGACGGCTTCGTCCTTGGACTCGATGTGGATGTCGCTCGCCCTCTTCTGGACGGCCGTGAAGATGATCGTGTTTACCAGCTTGATGATGGAGCCGTCCTGGTCGGCGAGCTTCTCGATGGAGATGACGTCCTCCTGCTCGCCGCTCTCCTTCTCCACGACCTGCATGATGAAGCCTTCGGTGGCGTCCCGGAGGACCTGGAGGGCGGTCTCGCTCTTGCGGAGGGCCTCCTGGATCGCCCTCTTGGAGGCGGCGAAGACCGGGACCTTCGTGCCCAAGAAGGACTCGATGGCGTCCATGGTAGCGATGTCGGACGGGTCGGCGATGGCCACCT
>JALHVH010000163.1 GCA_022867105.1 Candidatus Aminicenantota bacterium | reverse complement strand
GGTGAGATCAACTACAGGAACATCTTCAAACACCTCCACCAGAAGGGCTTTCAGGGCGTCCTGGGCATGGAGCACGGCCAAAGCGTTCCCGGGAAAGCCGGAGAAAGGGCGGTTATTGACGCGTATAGGGAATGTGATAACTTCTGAAGAGCTAATGTGAACGCAACAAATAAAGTTACAATGTGAGTGCGGCCTGAAGCCGCCCTCTGCCCCCGGACCCCAGGGAACCAGTCCCGTCGGTTCCCCCCGTCGGATAAGCCGACGGGCTCCCCCTCCGCTACGGGGGCACGAGGGCGGCATTCAGTGCCTCTCAAAGTGGGATGTAACGTGAATTATTCGTTAATATTAGACAGGCTGGAAACGGCCGTAGGCTTCAGCCTGCGGCTTCCGCCTGACAAGGCAAAAAGAAGGATTCATTGTAGGGAGGAAATGATGGAACTCACGAGAAGGGACTTCATCAAGACATCGCTGGCGGCGTCTTTGGGCGCGGCCATCCCGGGGAACCTCGGCCTTCACGCGGCCGGGTCGGACACCATCCGAATCGGGATGATCGGCTGCGGCGGCAGGGCCACGGGCGCGGCCATCGACTGCCTGGACGCGGCGCCCGGCGTCGAGGTCGTCGCCATGTACGACCTCTTTCCGGACCGGCTCGACACGTCGCTCGCGAAGCTCAAGGAGATCCATCCGGACAAGATCAGGGTCACGCCGGACGCGTGCTTCACGGGCTTCGACGGTTATAAGAAGGTCTGCGCCCTGCCGGACGTCAACCTCATCGTGACCGCGGCCCCGCCGGGTTTCCGGCCGATCCATCTCCAGGCGGCCGTCGAGGCCGGGAAGCACGTCTTCATGGAAAAGCCCGTGGCCGTCGACCCCGCCGGGGTCCGCTCCGTGATCGCCTCCTCGGAACTAGCCCGGTCCAAGGGGCTGGCCGTCGTGGCCGGCACGCAGCGCCGCCACCAAGCTCGCTACCTGGAACTCATGCGGCGGATCAAGGATGGGGCGATCGGCGAGGTCGTCGGCGGTCAATGTTATTGGAACCAGGGCGAGCTCTGGGTCGTGAAGAAGACGCCGGAGATGTCCGGCATGGAATGGCAGTGCCGGAACTGGCTCTACTTCACCTGGCTTTCCGGAGACCACATCGTCGAACAGCACGTCCACAACATCGACGTCATGAACTGGGCGATCGGGGCCCTTCCGGTCAAGGCCATGGCCATGGGCGGGCGCCAGGTGCGCACGGCCCCCGAATACGGGAACATCTATGACCATTTCGCCGTCGAGTTCGAATACCCCGGCGGCGTGCGCGTCCAGAGCATGTGCCGCCAGATCCCTGGCTGCGCCGACCGGGTCGAAGAGAGGATCGTCGGGACCAGGGGCTCGGCCTTCGGCTACGGCGAGATCAAGGGGCCCGAGCCCTGGACGTTCGAGGGCGAGGAGATGAACCCGTATGTCCAGGAGCAGGCGGACCTCATCGCGGCCATCCGCAAGGGCGAGCCCTTGAACGAAGGGCGGCGCATCGCCGAGAGCACGCTGTGCGCCGTCATGGGGCGGATGAGCGCCTACACCGGCCGGGCCATCAGCTGGGAGTGGGCGATGAACAACTCGAAGCTCGACCTCACGCCGCCGAAGTTCGAGTTGGGAGACCTCCCGGTCGAGCCGGTGGCCGTTCCGGGAGTGACGCCGCTCGTCTGAGAGAGCGGCGAACGCGAAAAAGGCGGGTGAATGCATGGGCTGGAAAAAGATATTGATGAAACGCAGGGACTTTCTGAAAACCGTGCCGGCGGCCGTCGCGGGGGTTGTCGGATTTCCGGAGATCGTCCGCGCCTCCGCCCTGGGGAAAGCCGGGAGGCCGGCCGCAAGCGATAGGGTCGTCATGGCGGGCATCGGATTCGGCATGCAGGGGCCCTCGAACATGCAGGGCTTCCTGGGAAAGGACGAGGTCCAATGGGTGGCCGTCTGCGACATCGACAAGGGCCACCTCCAGGAGGCCAGGGACATCGTCAACGGGAAATACGGCAACACGGACTGTGCCGTCCATCACGACTTCCGCGAGCTGTTCGCTCGGCGCGACCTCGATGCCGTCTCGATCGCGGTGCCCGACCATTGGCATGCCATCCTGGCCATCTCCGCCGCCCGGGCGGGTGTGGACATCTACGGGGAAAAGCCCCTCTCGCACAGCCTGCTCGAAGGGCGTGCTATCTGCGAAGCCGTCCAGAGATACGGCCGCGTCTGGCAGACCGGCTCCTGGCAGCGCTCTGTCGAGAACTTCCACCGGGCCGCCGAGCTCGTCAGGAACGGCCGGATCGGCAAGGTCGTCCGGGTCGAGGTGGGCCTTCCCGAAGGCCATTATGACTTCGCGGGCACGTTCGGCGAGGAAGCCCTCGTCCCTCCGCCGCCGGAGCTGGATTACGACCGTTGGGTCGGTCCCGCGCCATGGGTTCCCTACTGCAAGGCGCGTGTCCACATGAACTGGCGCTGGAACATGGACTTCGGCGGCGGTCAGCTCATGGACTGGGTGGGTCACCACGTGGACATCGCCCATTGGGGCCTCGGCTTCGACGGGACCGGACCGGTCGAGATCGAGGGCGTCGGCGAGTTCCCAAGAAGCGGTATCTACAACAGCCCCACGCGCTACTTCGTCACGGCCAAATATGCCGAAGGAACGCCGGTCGTCATCGCGGGCGGCTACCCGGAGATCTGGAGCGGCACCAAGTGGATCGGAGACCGCGGCTGGATCTGGGTCGACCGGGAAGATTATCAGACGGAGCCCTCGGCCCTAAAGAACGAGGAGATCGGCCCGGAAGAGGTGCGCCTCATCAAGAGCCGCGACCATTTCCAGAACTTCATCGACTGTGTCCGGAGCCGGGCTTTGACCGTCGCGCCCTGCGAGACGGCCCACCGTTCGGCGAGCGTCGGCCACCTCGGGGTCATTGCCATGGAGGTTGGAAGGAAGGTCCGTTGGGACCCCACGACCGAGACCATCATCGGTGACCCGGAGGCCGAACGGCTCCTGGCCCATGCCTATCGGGAACCCTGGCAGCTCCCTCTGTAGGATGAGAGGAAAAAGGGGATGATGACAAAAGCCAAAACGGTTTCCATAAAGCGTTCGAAGGCGCTCGGGGCGCTTTTCCTTCTCCTCGGGCTTTTCGTTCGGCCCGTCGCGGCAGCGGGAACAGCGTCCGGAACACGGACGTTCCCTCAAGAGGGGGAGACTTCCCTCACGTCGATCCTCGCGGAGCTCGCGTCCTTCGACGACGGCAAGGATGATGCCGTGCTCTATGCGCTCAGGGCTTACGTCCGCGCCAACAAAGACGACGGAACGAAAAGGGCCGCGTGCGAAGACGCGTTCCTGTCTTTCCTTGAAAGCGAGGCCGCACTTCCCGGGAAAGCGGCCGTCTGCCGTGAACTCAGGCTCGTGGGGACGGAGAAGGCCGTCCCTGTTCTGGCAAAGATGCTCGCCGCGGCCGGGACCTCCGACATCGCCCGCTACGCGCTGGAGAGGATCCCGGGAGACGGGGCCGATGAGGTTCTCCTTAAAGCGTTGAGCGTCGTGAGCGGAGGTCCGAGGCTCGGCGTTATATCTTCGCTCGCCGGCAGGAAATGCGCCGGGGCCGTCGATCCGCTGGAAAAGATGCTTTACGCCGCGGACAAAACAGAGGCTGCTGCTGCGGCGGAAGCCTTGGGGAGGATCGGCGGCGGGGAAGCCGCGCGCGCCCTCTCCGGGGCCCTTGCCAGGACCTCGGGAGAGACGAGGGAATGGGCGGCTTCGGGACTCCTGGCCTGCTCGGAAGGGCTTATGGCGCAGAGCGATCTCGCCGGAGCGACGGCGGCTTACGATGGGATTCTGGCGTCGAAGCTCTCCGTCACGACGCGCCGCGCGGCCATGAAGGGAAAGATCGCCGCCGCGGGACCTGAGGTTCCGAAGATCGTCTTCGGCATCCTCTCCGGCAAGCCGTCCGAGATGCTGCAGCCTGCGATTGCCATGATCCCCAAGACCTTCGATGCCTCCGGGATCGCCCCGGTGTGCACGCTTCTGGGGAAGCTCCCCGAGGACGGCCAGGTTCAGCTTATCGCCGTCCTGGCGTCCTACCCGAAAGAAGCGGTGCTCCCGGCCTTGATGAAGGCCGCGGACAGTTCGAATGCGGCGGTCAGGACGGAGGCCCTCAGGGCCATCGGCGAGGCGGGTGACGGAGCTTGCGTGAACCTGCTCGCTCAACGCTCGGCACGGGCCGCCGGCCCGGAGCAGACGGCGGCGCGGGAAAGCCTGTGGCGCGTCAGAGGAGAAGACGTCGATGCCGCAGTCCTCAACGGATTGGAGCGGACCGCGGACGACGACGTCCGGAACGAACTCATCCGGGCGGCTGGAGAACGCCGGATCGATAGGAGCAAAAAGCTCCTGATGGACCTGGCCCGTTCCGCGGTGCCCACGGTCCGGGTCCAGGCCGTCCGGGCGCTCAAACGACTTGCCGGCCCCGAAGACCTGCATCCCTTGCTCCTCCTCATGCTTGAAGGGGGCGATGAATCCGAAATGGAAGAGCTTCAAGACGCCGCCGCGGCGGTCGCCCGGACGATCAGCCGGCCGGGAGGCGGGGCCGACGCCGTGGGATCCTTCTTCTCCTCCGAGACAGACTCGAAGAAGAAAGCTTCCTTATTGAGGGTTCTCGGAAAACTCGGCGAAGACAGGTCCCTCCGGCTTGTCCGTCCGGCCCTGGCCGATCCCGATCCCGTGGTCGCGGATGCCGCCGTCAGGGCGATCGCCGAGTGGCCGACGATCACGGCGAGGGATGACGCGCTCCGGGTCGCCGGTCAATCGCCGAATTTGGTCCACCGGGTCCTGGCCCTGCAGGCCTTCGTCCGGATGATCGGACTCGAACGGTACCGTTCTCCGGATGGCGCGGTCGCATCGCTCAAGCAGGCGCTCGCTCTCGCGTCGAGGCCGGAAGAGAAGCGGCTCGTCGTCGGCGCCCTGCCGGCTTTCGCTTGCCCGGCCGCTCTCGAACTGGCCGAATCCCTGCTCGATTCTGAAGTCCAAGAAGAAGCTCGGGCCGCGGTGGACCAAATCAAGGAGCAGCTCGAGAGAGACTAGAGGTCCGGCCGACGAGGCGCAGCCTCAGAGTCGCGGCTTGTAGCTCAGCGGCTTGAAGGTCACGGTAAAGGCCGCGCCGCGGTCCCTTTTGACGTCGATCTTCCCGTCGATCTGATCGACGAGGAGCCCGACGATCTGGAGTCCCAGGGTATCTGTCGCCCGGAGGTCGACCCCTTCGGGGAAGCCGATGCCGTTGTCCCGGACGGTTAGCCGAAGGGTCCCTCCTTCGCTCTCGCGCAGCTCGATCGTGATCTCGCCCTTTTTTCCATCCGGGAAGGCGTGTTTCAGGGCGTTCGAGACGAGCTCGTTGACGATCAATCCGCAGGGGATGGACGTGTTGATGTCGAGGAACGTCTTGTCCATGTCCGTCTTCAATTGAACGCGTCCGGCCTCGTCCTGATAGGTCCGGAAGAGATAGGCGGCCAGGCTCCTGATATACTCGGCGAAATCGATGCGGGAGAGATCATTCGTCTGATACAGCTTCTCATGGACGAGGGCCATGGTCCTGATGCGGTCCTGACTTTCCCGGAAGATGGCCTTGACCTCCGGGTCCGGCAGACTCTGGGCCTGGAGGCTGAGAAGGCTGGAAATGATCTGCATGTTGTTCTTGACGCGGTGATGGATCTCCCGCAAGAGGACATCTTTTTCCCGCAGGGCCTCCTTGTTTTGTTCCTCCGCCTTCTTGCGTTCGGTAATGTCGCGGATGATCGCCTGATGATACTTCTTGCCCTCGATTTCGAAGATGCGCATGCTGATCTCTACGGGGAACGTCTTTCCGTCCTTGCGCTGGTGAAGGGTCTCGAAGATCAGCCCGCCCCTCCGTTCGGCCTCTCGAATCGTCGGTTCGAAGTCCGGTCGGACCTGGGGAGACCTGAAGTCCGGGATGAATTTCCCGAGGAGCTCTTCCCGGGCATAACCGTAAGCCGCGCAAGCCCGTTCGTTGGCCTCGATGATCCTATGATTGCGGTCGGCCAGCAGGATGATATCGTTGGCGTATTTGTGGAGGTATTCGAAGTGCCGGATGAGCGCCAGGCGATCGTGCTCGGCCTCGTATTGGCGGCGATAGAAGTGGGCGTCTCTTCCTTTTGCCCAGAGCAGCAGGGCCAGTCCGACGCCAATACATAGACCCGCGAGGAAGATCGCGGTGACGACCATCCGGATCCGCATCGGGACGAGGATCTCCGAGGTGTCCTTTTTGGTGATCATAAACCAGGGCGAATCGGGGACCTTCCGGATTACGGCCAGCACCGGGACCCCCCGGTAGTCCCTGCCTTCGACGGTGCCCTCCCGGCCCTGGACCGCCAGGGCGGCAGGCAGATCCTGGTCGCTAATCGGCAACTTGAAGACCATGGCCGTTCCCTTGCGGTGGCGGAGCTCGTTCAAGAAGAGAACAGAGTCCCCTTCGCGGCGGATGAGGAGCGTCTCCGCGGACCGGCTGGGAACGGGCCAGGTTTGGATGGCCGGATACAGGAAGGAGTTGGGGTCGATCCGGAAGAGAAAGACGCCCGCGCAGCGGGGCTTCCCGCTAGAGGATCGCGAGCTGACCAGGGGTGCATAAAGGTCGAGATGGACCTTCTCGATGGCTGCGATCTTGTGAAAATCCGAAAAGAAGGGCATCCCGGTCCGGCAAACCTCTTCAACCACGGCCCGGACAGAGGCGTCGATCTGAGAAGGAGAAGCGCCCACGGAAAAGCGGATCCCGGCTTGATCGTCCATCAGGACGGCATCCATGTATTCATAGTCTTTGATCAGGGACCTCATCCAGGCGCGGATGTCTTCCGGTGCGCCGTCGGCCGAAGTCCCCTTTTCCAGATACGGAATGATGCGGATATCGTTGAACGGATTATGAGAGATGACGAGGGCGTCGCTGAGGAGGTTTCGGCGCCAGTTGACGATCTGGCCCACTTTCAGGTCGGCGACGGCCTCTAACTCGAGAGCGGCGGCCTTCTTGACATGGGTCTGCCCTTTGCTGAAATACAGCCATCCCCCCGCGGCGACGAAAAGGACCAGGACGACGAAGATGACGATCGGGACGCGAATATCCGACTTCGGGCGCTTTATGGGTTCCATAAAAGACACTTTTCTATCCTTAATATAAGACCTTCGCGACCCGACCGCAAGCCGTAAGATCGCGCGAGAGGCGGACACGGTCCAAAGACACTTGATAACCGGGGCCGTCTTATACTATTTTGAAGGACGCCTTGAACCCCAATCGATCCTCGAAGGGAAGCTCCGGACATGATCCCCGTATTCGTCGCTTATTTCGTCCTGACGCAGCGGTTCTCCATGCTCTTGAATTCCTTGCCGTCGCCCGCGGCCATGTACATTTCATAAACGAATTCGTCCGGGCCGACCCAACGCGTGACCGCACGGACCTTGGATGTTCCGCCCATCGGATCCGGCCAGACACCTATTTCGGTGATCGTGTTCTTGGCGGCGTCCCTGGTCCCTGTCGTCTGGAAGAACGCCGTGCTGGTGCTATCGATCCAGAGGGTGATGTACTTCTGCTGCAGGTTGTCATAGCCGACGATCTGGAGGCCTTCAAAGAGAACCTCTTTGAATAATTCCTCTTTCTTGATTATGATATAGCCTGTTACGATGGCCGGGGGGCTCCACCGAAGAGCCGTCCGGCCCAGGGAAGGAGATCCGCGATGATCGAAGGGCAGGAAACCCTGTCGAAGGTCGCCCGTTTGAAGTACGGCATGGTGGGCGGGGGTAAGGGCGCCTTCATCGGCGACGTCCATCGCAAGGCCATCGCCATGGACGGCAAAGCCGAACTCGTGGCCGGCTGCTTCTCTCAATCCTACACCAACACCCTGGAAACGGGAGAGTTCTGGGGGCTCGATAAAGAGCGCCTCTACAGGAGCTACGGCGAGATGATCCCGGCCGAGGCCGAAAGGAAGGACCGGCCGGACTTCCTCACGATCGTCACGCCCAACAACACCCATTATTCCATCGCCAAGCTCGCCCTCGAGAACGGTTTTCACGTCGTCTGCGACAAGCCCCTGACAACGACCGGCCGCGACGCCGAAGCGCTCGCCCGCCTGGCCGCTCGGAAGGACCTCATGTTCTGCGTTGCCTACGCGTATTCGGCTTTTCCCATGATCAAGCACATGCGGGAAATGATAGCTCGCGGCGAGCTGGGAAGGATCCGCTTCGTCAGCGCCGAATACCCGCAGGACTGGCTGGCGACGCCCCTTGAGAAGACGGGCCAGAAGCAGGCCGCCTGGCGGACCGACCCGGCCCGGGCCGGCGCGTCGAACTGCGTCGGGGACATCGGCTCACACATCGAGCACATGGTCGCGCACCTGACCGGGCTCGAGATCGAATCCCTCTGCGCCCGGCTCGACAGGATCGGCGAGGGCCGGGTCCTCGACGACAACGCCTCCAACATGATCAACTACAAGGGCGGCGCCAAGGGGCTTTATTGGAGCTCGCAGATCGCGGTCGGCCACGATAACGGCTTTCGGGTCCGGATCTACGGCGAGAAAGCTTCCCTCGAGTGGGCCGAAGAGGACCCGAATCACGCCAGGGCCTCCTATATCGACAAGCCCACCGAGATCCTC
>JALHVH010000162.1 GCA_022867105.1 Candidatus Aminicenantota bacterium | reverse complement strand
AGGCGTTGGGCCAATTTGCGGGCGGCGTCGCCGTCGGAAGCTTTGATCCGGACCCGGTAATAGACTTGGGTCGATGTCTTGAAGAGGGCGATATAGACTCCTTCGTAATTCCCTTTGAGCTTGCGGGCGAGGTTCAAAGCGTTGTCTTTGGAAATGAAGGACCCGGCCTGGACGGACCAGCCCCGGCTCACCGGCACCGACGAGATATCCCTGAGGACTTCGAGCCTGACCGGAACGGTCCCCGGGCCGATCATCCCGAGGACCCTGGCCGCCGCGTAGGACAGGTCGATGATCCGATCGCCTACGAACGGGCCGCGGTCGTTGATGCGAACCGTGGCCGTCCGGCCGTTGTCGAGGTTGGTCACCATGACATACGTTCCGAAGGGGAGCGTCCGGTGGGCCGCGGTCATGTCGTACATGTCGTAGATTTCTTTGTTCGACGTGGGCCTTCCATGGAAGTCGGGCCCGTACCATGATGCCACGCCGGTTTCGACGCCGCCTCGGGGGTGATACGGAACGCGGGCGCATGAGGAGAGGACCGTCAAAAGACCAAGAACGAGGGAAAGTTTTTTAAGCATCTTTCGGGGCCATGATGCCCCAGACGGGCAACAAAATCAATCCGGGGCGGATTTATGACTTTTTCGGACCGAACGTTTTTAGGGACGTAACGGCACGGTTTCCCGGGTTTTTCATATGCACGCCAGGAGCTTCTTCTTAAGGAAAGCGAAGGTCTTTTTGGGATCGGAGCAGATTGAAAAGATCTTCCGGTCGTCGGGAGTGATGGCCCCGGCCTTCACCAGCGTATCGAAATCGACGACCTTCTTCCAGTAGTCTTCGCCGTAGAGGACGAGGGTCATCTCCTTCCTGGAGATCTTGCTCGTTTGGAGGAGGGTGACGATCTCGAAGAACTCATCAAGGGTGCCGAATCCGCCGGGAAAGGCCACGACGGCCTTGGCCTTGTAGACAAGCCAAAACTTTCTCATGAAAAAATAATGGAAGGCGAACGACAGCTCAGGGGTGATGTATGGGTTGGGGTCCTGGGGCTGGGGGAGGGAGATGTTCATGCCGATGGACTTGCCGCCGGCCCGCTGGGCGCCCCGGTTGGCCGCTTCCATGATGCCCGGTCCGCCGCCCGTGCAGACGACAAAGTTTTTGCCCTTGGGCTTGAGCGGGATGGCCCATTTTGCCAGAAGGTAGGCCAGCTCCTCGGCCTCCCAGTAATATTTCGTGAAGACCGTGTCGGCGTGGCTCGGGTTGGCCCTGGCCGAGCCGAGAAAGAGGACGGTGCTGTTGACCTTGGCCTTGTCCAGCCGGGCCATGGGTCCCAAATACTCGCTCAGGATCCGGAGGGTCCGGCCTTCAAGCGAGTCCAGGAACTCGATGTCCTTGTAGGGGGATTCGGGTTGTTCGAGTTTGGTCATGGAACCTCTTTTCGTCAATTGGGATTCTAACATGAACAGATGACCCTCTCAAGGCCCGGCCGGTTTTTGACTTCGTCCCTGCCGTATGTTATCAATAATGGCTGAAAAGAAAGGTGGACCGATGAACCCGGCGCTCAAGAACCTGGCCGCGATGGAGTACCCCGGAAGGGTCATCATTCTGGGACAGAGTCAAGCCGGGAAAACTGTCGTTGTCTATGCCATCACCGGCCGCTCGCCGTCGAGCCAGGCGCGAAGGCTCGAATGGAGCGAGGACGGCGTCTGGGTCCGTCCCACGGACGAAGAGACTCTCAAGAAGGGTCCTATCGACCTCCTTGTCTACCCGGCCATGCTCTATTTTCCCGGCGGGGTCGCCGTATCGAACGGTAAGCAGACGGCCGAAGTCCGTCGGGCGCTGGGGAATGCCTCGAACCCTCTCTCCGTTCTATCCGCCTCCCTCATCGCCTGGGAATACGAGCCTGACGCCCCCATCTTCACGCCTCGGATCAGCGGCTGCGTTCTGCCAGGCCCGAAGGCCGCGCTGAACATCATCAAAAGAGGAACCCATGGTGCCGCGGCCCGTGATTCTTTCGAAGTGATGCTCCTCCCCGGCAAGGGAAAGATGATCTCGACCTACGACGGCGTGAACAAGGACCCCTTGCGGTCGTTCGTAGACAAGCCTCTGGACGCGGACATCGAGGGCACGGACTCCGCCCAGACGGCCGAGGCGGTCTATGAATCTCTGAAACCGTCCGGCGGCGGCCCTGACTTCCGGGTCGCCGTGGCCTGCCTTTACGCCGGCGATATCGCCCGGAACAAATACGTGTTTTCCATCATCAATCGCTACGAAAGGACCTGAGGACCCATGGACAACAAGGAGAGGACTTCCCGGACCCAGTATTCGACCAAGGTCAAGGAGGATTTCCCAGACATCCTGGACTTCGGAGAGACCCGTTTCATAAAAAAGACCGCCATGCGCTACGGCGAGAACCCCGGCTACCCGGCCGCCTTTTACCAGGAGGAAGGGGCTTCCGGCCCCAACATGGCCACCCTCGAGCTTCTCCAGGAGGGGACGAAAGGCCTGAGCTATATCAACGTCGGCGACATGGACCTGGGACAAAGGCTGGTGAAGAAGCTCCACCAGGTCTTCCCGGGCACGCCAGCGTGCGTCATCATCAAGCATGAGATGCCGAGCGGTGTGGCCATGGGGGAAGGCGCCGTGGACACCTTCGAGAAAGCCTGGAAGTGCGATCCGCTTTCGAATTTCGGCGGCGTCGACGTGTTCAATTACACGGTCACGGAACCGCTGGCCCGACTGCTTGTCGAAAGCCCGCGCAACGTCGAGGTCGTCTATGCCCCCGAATTCACGCCCGGGGCGCTGGAGGTCCTGGCGACCCGCAAGGTCCTCAGGGTCGTCAAGATGGGCGCCCCGCCCGGCGTTCCGGCCGAAGACAACGGCCTCGAGTTCAAGCGTGTTGCCGGCGGGATGCTCGTCCAGAAACGGTTTGACTCGAAGATCGTTTCCCCGGAATCCGTGGATGCCGTGTCCGCGCGAAAGCCGACCGCAGAAGAGGTCCGGGCGGCCTTGTTCAACTGGACCGTGGCCTGCTTCACCAGGTCGAACGCCGTCATCATCGGCAAGTCCGACAAGACCCACGGGATCGGGTCCGGCCAGCGGAGCCGGATCGACTCGGCCGGGGACGCCATCCGCCTCTCGCGGCGCGGCTACGGCCCCGAAGGCTGCGTCCTGGCCTCTGACGCCTTCATGCCCTTCCCTGACGTTGTCGAGCTGGCGGCCGATAACGGGATCACGGCGCTCATCTATCCCCTCGGCTCCATCAAGGACCAGGAGGTCATCGACAGGGCCGACGCGCGCGGCCTGGCCATGATCGTGACCCGGAGCCCCGGCGAGGTGGACTGCGAGCGCTGCTTCCTGCACAGATAAGACGCGCGGCGGGTGTGACCATGGGATTGAAGAAATACCGGGAGAAGCGGGACTTCGTGAAGACCCCCGAACCTCCGGAGTCCGGAAAGAAGAGAACGGACGGGGGCCTGATCTACGTCATCCAGAAGCACGACGCTTCCCGTCTCCACTATGACCTGAGGCTCGAGGAGAACGGCGTCCTGACGAGCTGGGCCGTTCCCAAGATCCCTCCTTTGAAGGAAGGCGAAAAAAGGCTTGCGGTCCGGACCGAGGACCATCCCATCGGATACGCCGGATTCGAAGGGGCCATCCCCGAGGGCGCATATGGAGCGGGCACGGTCGAGATCTGGGACCACGGCACGTACGATCCGGTCGAGATGACCGCGGAGAAGAAGATCGTCAATATTCACGGCGGGAAGCTCGATGGCCGCTACGCCCTCATCAAACTCAAACCACGGGGAAAAGAGAAGGACGTCAACTGGCTTTTTTTCAAGACTAAATAGGTAGGAATCTGATCCATGTATCTTTCTCTCGTCTGGCACTTCCATCAGCCCGTGTACAAGGACGCGTCGAGCGGCGAAAACATCCTGCCATGGGTGAACCTCCACGCCACCAAGAACTATTATCAAATGGGAGAACTTGTCCGGGAGACGGGTTTCCCCTGCGCCTTCAATTTCGTCCCTTGCCTCCTCGAACAGCTCATGGAATATGCGGCCGGAACGGCAAAGGACCCGTTCCAAAGAGCGCTGGAGAAGGACCCCGGGGCCCTTTCTTTAACGGACATCGAACTCCTCAGCAAGATCGTCCCTGGCGAGGGCGATCCCGCGCGCGTCCAGGCGGAAGCCCTCCAGGCCATGTTCTCACCCCTTCAGGAAGCCGGCGAAGACAGGGCCGGGCTCCTGGCCCTTCAAAAAGAAATCCACCGGGACCTCATTCCTCTTTTCAAGAGACTCAGGAAAAACGGCCTCGTCGAGCTCCTCACATCGCCCTACTATCATCCGCTCCTGCCCCTCGTATTCGATAGCCATTGCCCGACGGAAGAAAAACTGCCCGCGAAGCGCTTCAGGCGCCCGGAGGACGGAACGACCCAGCTCAAGAAGGGGCGGGAGTATTTCCGGAAGATTTTCGGCTTCGATCCCGACGGGCTCTGGCCATCGGAAGGAGGGGTCAGCCGGGAGGTGGCCGCGGCGGTCGCCGAGGCGGGTTTCAGCTTCGCCCTCACGGACGAGAACGTCCTCTGGAAAAGCCTGAAGGAGCCTTACGACCGCAAGAAGCTTTACCGGCCGTACTCGGCCGAAGGTCTTTCCCTTTTCTTCAGGGACCGGGAACTGTCCGACCTCCTGAGCTTCGAGTATAAAAAATGGCCCGCCGCGGAAGCGGTTTCGGATTTCCTCCGCCGGCTCGAAGAAAGACGGGAGACATCGCCCGAGGATTCCATCTGTGTCGTCATCCTGGACGGCGAGAACCCCTGGGAGTTCTATCCCGGGAACGGCGTGCCATTCCTCAGGGAGTTCTTCGCCCGCCTCCTCAAGGCCGACGGGACGACACCCGTTTTCCCCGGTGAATATTTGAAAACCCACGCTCCCGTCCGGGAGCTCAACCTAGTCCCCGGCACATGGTTGGGGGATTTTTCGAAGTGGGTCGGCCACCCCGCCAAGAACAAGGCCTGGGACGACCTCACCGAGGTCCGGGACCGATGCGAACCCGGCGAGGAAATTTATATTGCCGAAGGCTCGGATTGGTTCTGGTGGTACGGCGAACCCGGCAAGGAGGAGTTCGACGTCCTCTTCAAGAGTTATCTGCGGGAGGCCTTACGGAAAGCCGGGGCCGGGAGGCGCCCATGAATCCGCTCCGATTCCTTTTTGCCGTGCACTGCCACCAGCCCGTGGGGAACTTCGGCCACGTTTTCAACAAAGCGTTCGACGACTGCTACGAACCTTTTCTTAACGTGGTCGCACGGCACCCGGCATTCAAGTTCGCCCTCCATTTCTCGGGCCCTCTCTGGGAGCATATGGAGAAACACCGGAAGGAGTGCCGGACGCTGGTCAAGGAGCTGACCAGGCGGGGCCAGATCGAGCTCCTCGGCGGCGGCTTTTACGAACCGATCCTCTGTATCATCCCCGAGGAGGACAGGATCGGCCAGGTCCGGATGATGAACCGCTACATCGAAGAGAACTTCGGTGTCACGCCGAAGGGCGCCTGGCTGACCGAAAGGGTCTGGGAGCCCCACCTCCCGAAGTCCCTTTCCCGGGCCGGCATCGAATATACACTCCTCGACGAGGAACATTTCCATTACGCGGGAGTCAAGGATATCCACACGTCCTATGCCACGGAGGACGAAGGATATCTCCTGAGGGTCTTTCCCATCGACAAGAAGCTCCGCTACCTCATTCCGTTCAGGCCTCTCGACGAGATCGAAGCCTATTTAGAAGACATCCGCGAAAGGGGCGGGATCGCCGTCCTCGGCGATGACGGCGAGAAATTCGGGCTCTGGCCGGGCACGAAGTCCTGGGTCTATGAGGAGGGCTGGCTCGAGAATTTCCTCAGGTTCATTGAAGAGAAAGAGATCCGGACCATGACCTTCTCGGAATATGCCGCCTCCGCCCCTCCCGGCGGAAAGGTCTACCTGCCGCCCGCGTCCTATGAAGAGATGATGGAGTGGGTCCTGGAACCTGCCGACCTCAGGACGTTCAAGAAGCTCAAAGAAGGGAGCCCGGACGAGGCGCGACGCTTCCTCAGGGGGGGCTTTTTCAGGGACTTCTTCCTGAAATATCCGGAATCGAACCATCTCCATAAACGGATGCTACTCACCTCAAAAAAGGTCCGCGCCTCCGGAAGCGAATCCGCCGCAACAGAGCTCTACAAAGCGCAGGGCAACGACCCGTTCTGGCACGGTGTCTTCGGCGGTCTATATTTGCCCCACCTCCGGGAAACGGCCTACCGGCATCTCATCGAAGCCGAAAAAAGGATGCCGGCGGAGACGGGTTGGCGCATGGAGGATTATGATCAGGACGGGCGCACGGAGGGCATTCACTTCGGGGACCGCTTCAACCTTATCGTCAAGCCCTCCTTTGGAGGAGGGATCGTCGAGATCGATTATAAGCCCCTTTCGCGAAACCTCTCGGACGTGCTTTCCCGGCGGCCCGAGGCCTACCACAAGGCGCCGGAAAAGGGGAGCGGCGAGGGCAAGAGCATTCATGAGCTGCGGAAGAAACTTCCCGAGGGGGCCGAAGACCTTCTTCGTTACGACTGGCACCCGCGCTATTCCTGCCTCGACCACTTCCTTCACCCGGCGACCCGTCCAGAGGATTTCCGGCGCGTCGATTTCGGCGAGCAGGGAGATTTCATCAACCGGGAATACTCT
>JALHVH010000161.1 GCA_022867105.1 Candidatus Aminicenantota bacterium | reverse complement strand
CGGAGGGGGGCTCTGAGATCGTCCGTGTCGCCGACAGAGGTGCGACGGGGGGAACCGACGGGACTGGTTCCCCGGGGGTCGGGGGAGTGAGGGCGGCTTCAGGCCGCTTAAAGTCAGATGTCAAACTATCTAATGCGTTCGGATTAGTCCGGGCTTCGCGGTTCGCCCGGCCGCGGGATGTTGCTTTTTTGACCTAAAGATGCTACAGTTTTTTCTACTTTTCCGGATAGGAAAATGACATGCTGTCCATCGACCTCACGTTCGCCGTCATCTTCCTTCTCGTCTGGGTCCTTGTCCTGATCCTATCCAAGGTCTTCTTTAAACCCGTGGGCCGGATGATGGAGGAGCGCGGCTTTGGGTCCCGGGAGAACAGGGAGGCCGCGCGGAAGGCCCTCGACGCCTATGCGCAGGGCCTTCGCAAGATCGAAGAGGACCTGAAAGAAGCCAAGGCCGCTTCCGACAGGATCCGGGAAGCCCTCGAAACGGAGGCCCTCAAGGAAAGATCGCGGCTCCTCTCCGACCTTAACACCGAGTCCCGGAGACAGGTGGAGAAGGCTAGGGCGGAGATCAACGGCGAGGTCGACCGGCTCAAATCCGAGCTCGCGGGCGAGGCCGAGCGCCTGGCTGGCGAGGTCGAACGGAAGGTCCTGAACTGATGTCCGGAAAGAACGGCATCCTGCTCCTCCTCGTGCTCGTTCCGCTCTTTCTTTTCCTGAGCCCCGGGGAAGCGGAGAAGGCGGCCGGGACGGCGGATTTTGCCGGCAAGGTCGTCAACTTCCTGCTCCTTTTTGGGGGGCTGGGCTTCTTCCTCTACAAGCCCGTGAGGGCCTTCCTCGAGAACAGAACGTCGGAGATCAGGCGGTCCATGGAAGAGGCAGAGTCCTCGCGAAAGGACGCCGAAGACCTGTATGAGGAGTCGATGCGCCGGACGGAGGGGCTCTCCGGAGAGATCGCGAGGATGAAGGCCGAGGCGGAGGCCCGGGGGAACCGGGAAAAAGCGAGGATCGCGAAACAGGCCGAAGAGGAAGCCGCCAGGGTCCTGCGGCTCGTCCGGCAGGAGATCGACGCCCACGCCCAGACCGGGATCCGGGAGGTCCGGACCTTCGTGGCCGAAACGGCGACGTCCCTGGCCCGGGAGAGGATCCGGAAGACGCTGGTCCCGGAAGACCACTCCCTCCTCGTCGACAGGTCCATTGAGAGGCTGTCCAAGCTGAATGAAAAACCGACTGCTGGTTAAGAAATATACCCGGGGGCTCGTGGGCGCCCTGGAGGGCGAAGCGGAATTCCTCCGGGTCCAGGGGGAGATCGAGGGCTTCGTGGGCCTGATGCGATCCCGGGAGGACCTTCGCGGGGCCCTGGCCAATCCTTTCCTGAACGCCCGCAAAAAAACCGGGATCGTCCGGGACATCGTAAGCCGGATGGGCTATCTGGATAAGACGACCAGGTTCCTCTCCATGGTCGTGCAGCACGGCCGCCTGGAGATCCTTCCCGAAATCGCGGCTGGCGCGCCCGCGGCCTGGAACGAAAGGAAGGGGGTGCTGACCTTCGAGGTGTCCTCGGTCGTCCCGCTGACCGAAGAACAGAAGGACAGGCTCAAGGATGAGCTCGAGCGGCTGGAGGGAAAACCCGTGAGCCTGGCCTTCGAGGCCGATCCGGCGATCATCGGCGGCCTCTCCCTCAGGAAAGGGAACGTCGTCTATGACGTCTCGGTCGAGGGCGACCTTTTGAAACTCAAGGAAAAGATCCAGGAAGGACAGAGATGACCATGGAAATCAAGGCCGACGAAATCACGAGGATCATCCAACGGCAGATCGAGGGCTATGAGACGGAGGTGGACGTCCGCGAAGTCGGGACGGTGACGTCGGTCGGCGACGGTATCGCCCGCCTCTACGGCCTGGACCGGGTCATGTACAACGAGCTGCTCGAGTTCCCGCACGGCGTCTTCGGGATCGCCCTGAATCTGGAAGAGGAGAGCGTCGGGGCGGTGCTCCTCGGTGAGGGCTTCATGATCAAGGAAGGCGACCTGGTTAAGAGGACCCACCGCATCATGGAGGTCCCGGCCGGGCCCGCCCTCGTCGGCCGTGTCGTCAACCCCTTGGGCCGGCCCCTCGACGGCAAGGGGCCCATCAAGACGAACATATTCATGGCTATCGAACGCCTGGCGCCCGGGGTCGTGGAACGGCTGCCCGTCCGGGAGCCCCTGCAGACGGGCATCAAGGCCATCGACGCCATGATCCCCATCGGCCGCGGCCAGCG
>JALHVH010000160.1 GCA_022867105.1 Candidatus Aminicenantota bacterium | reverse complement strand
GGAGCCGGAAGGGTTTTTGGGCGTATTTTTCCCATTTGGGGCCGAGAAGTGCCGTCCCGTCATGGGGGAAGCGGCCGACCTGGTGCCCGAGCGCATGCGGGAACTCATCGTATCCGGCGGCGGTGATGACCTTTCGGGAGATCGCGTCGATGTCAACGCCCTGGACGCCGGGTTTCATGGCCTGCCTGGAGGACTCTATGGCCTGGACGATGGCCGCGAACCCCCTGGCGACGTCGGCCGGGGCCTCCCTCTCCCCCGGGCCGAGAACATAGAACGTCCTCTGCAGGTCGGAGCAGTAGCTGTTGACCTTGACCCCGAAATCCATGTTCAGGACGTGGCCGGGCTCGACCTTCCGGTCCGTCGGCGAGTAATGGGCGCCGGCGGTATCGGGCCCCGTGAAGACGGACGGGCATGTCGATTCGGCCCAGCCGAGCTCGAGGCCGCGCCGCTTCACCTCCGCCACCATGAACGCGGCGATCTCCTTCTCCGTCCGACCGGGCGCGATGAAGCCGCGGACCATGCCGAAGATCTCCTCGGTCGTCCGGACGGCCTCCTTCATGAAGCCGATCTCGCTCGCCGATTTTCTCTCCCTGAGGGCGGAGACGATCCTTTCCGCCGGGACGAGCCTTTCGGCCATCCCGATCTCCACGAGGAGCCGATGGAGCGTGAGATACATGCCATGGGTCAGGCCGTCGCAGATCTCGCTCCCCTCGGAATAATTGATCGCGATCCGCCGCGGGTCGAGCGCCTTCATGTATTCTTGGAAGGGTTCCTTGATGCCCGTGACGTAGCCTACGACACTGTCATAGGCCCCGGTTTCTTCGACCGTCTTCTGATCGTAAAGACCGACGATGGCCCGCGTCTTGCCGTCCCGGCCGACGATAAACGCCGAATGCCAGGTCACATCGGCTGTCGCGAGGAAAGGCAAGACAGGGTCGCCGTTGATGGCGCTTTCGCGCGTGAACGTGATCCAACAATCGATATCGAATTCCGTGAGCAGGCCCACGGCCTGCCTGACTTTCTCTTGGATGAGAGTCATGCCCGGGCTCCTTTCTTTTCAGGCGGCGAAGCGTTTCAACTTTTTAAGGAAGACGAGGACAAGGACGGCAGAGACGGCCAGCAGGCCGGTCAGCAGGAGAAAGTACTGGTGGTGGGCGAAACGGCTGTAGGCCTTCCCCATCAGGCCCGACCCGTAACTTCCGGCCGCGATGGCCGCGAACCAGCCGCCCATCATCACGCCCGCGAACCTCGGGGGGGCGACCTTGGAGACGAACGACTGGCCCATGGGCGAGATGAGGATCTCGGCCAAGGTGACGAAGAAATAGGTCCCGATGAGCCAAGCCGGCGACATGATGTTCAGGTCCCTGTTCCCGCCGGCCAGCGAAGCGGCGGCCATGACGACCATCGAGCCGCTCATGATGAGCATCCCGAAGAAGATCTTGACCGGGGTGGAAGGCTCCTTCCCTTTCTGGTTCTGACGGCCGAAGAGGGAGAGAAGCAGGGGGGTCAGGACGAGGATGAAGAACGGTCCGAAGAATTGATAGGTCTCGGGCCTCAGGAACCTGAAGATCCTCGTGGAACGCTCGGCGAAAAGCGTCAGGGCGAAGCCGTTCTGGT
>JALHVH010000159.1 GCA_022867105.1 Candidatus Aminicenantota bacterium | reverse complement strand
GGATCGGATCCTCCTCTCCAGATTTTCAGACACTTCTTTGAAGTGTTCCCCTATGGAACAGGGACATATGCAAAATATTATATGCATGTGCACATAATATTAGTCCATTTAGTTCAGAAAAGTCAACGCTTGGATGGCGGATGTCAAGGCAACATGAATATTTCCTATTCTGGGCAACGTGAATATTTCCGCTTTGCACATCACTTAGATTCTCTCGAGCGCGGGGCTCTGAGGTCCGATGCGGAGCCTTCTCCACGGATGGTCGGGCGGAGGGACGTACCTCACCTTTTTGACAGGAAGGGCGGACGATGGCTTTCGAGGTGCAATCTGCGGCCTCTCTTGCTCCTGGATTTCCCGATATCTTAGGTCTTTGCCCTCAAACCGGACGATCATCCTCCCGTCAAAATGCTCGATCACCAGCGCCGGCCGCCTTTTCATCCTCCGCGAGGGCTCTTCGATGGCATAGCGCTTGCCCCGCCACCGGATGAAATAACCGTTATGAATCGTCCTCTGCGCCTTCAGACAAAAGATCTCCTCAAGATTAATCTCTTGGGACAGGGGCCGGTGGAGATCCCCAGGCCGCAAGGCCTCTCGCTCAAACTGAGCATTGAAACGTGGCAAATACGACTCCAAGAAGCGATTGGCTTGACCGAGAGTCGAGACTTGGGCTAATCGCATCTCCTTGACCAGACGATCCTGGAGTGTCCCAAAAACCCTCTCGATCCGTCCCTTGGCCTGCGGCGAATGAGCATGGATGAGCTTAATCCCCAGTTCCACCGCCGCCCTCTCAAACTGCGTCTGGGCTTCCTCTCCTCGCAACAGCTCATCCTCCGACGGTTCCCGACTCGTCTTGTACGTGCTGTGTTTATCCACGTACAGACTCTGAGGGATGCCGTAACATCGGATATAGCCCTTCAGCGCGTTCATCGCCGGAAACACCCCTTCAAAGTCATAAAAACGCCCATAAAAAACGTTCCGGGCATCGTCCACCAACCCCATCAGCACCAACTTCGGCCCCCGCCCCTCTAGCCACCCATGATGCGAGCCGTCCATCTGGACCATCTCCCCATAATAGGCTTTCCGTTCCCGCCACTGATGGACGTCCCTCTGCCGCCGATGGACTCGCCACAGCCCCGCTTCTATCATGATCTGTCGCAGCTTCTCGTCGCTGACTCGGATCTTCTCCTTCTTCCACAGCTTCTCCGCCGCAAACTTCGGCTTGAAGTCCCCGTACTTCTCCTTCACGATCACCACGATCCGCGACACCAGTTCCTCCGGCATCCGTTTGGGAGACGGCTGACCCCGGTTCCCATGGGCTAATCCTCGCGCCCCCTTCTCCTTCACTTTCCGCACCAGGTTCCGCACTTGCCGATCCGTCACCCCCATGAGCTCTCCGGCTTCCCTCTGGCGGAGCTCACCGTTCATGACTTTCCGTATAACCTGCAACCGCTCATGTTCCTGTCTGGTCAACGTGATTAGATCCTTTCGCATAAGGCCGGTCCTCCTTCCGTCCGAAGGAGTACCTTAGCCCAAATAACCGGAAATATTCACGTTGCCCATTTAGGAAATTATCACGTTGGCGTAACACAAGGTGAACTCGCTTGTCAAGGCAACATGAATATTTCCTATTCTGGGCAACGTGAATATTTCCGCCTTAAGCTGACGTTCGTGGCCGAGAAGCCGCTGCCTTCGCATGTCTTCGAGCAGGTCGCCCTGATGGCCGCCGAGGAGTGTGTGGAGTATTTCTAAGGTCGGGTGATTTTGTGAGGAGGGGAGTTCATCGCTTTTGGAGGGATTTCATGGGTGTCCGGCGCGACGATCTGGCCGGACGGCCTCCTTCGCGGCCATCTCCTTGTGTTCCTGACATCGATCTGCAGCCTGAAATATCCTTTTGTCGTGAAGGGTGGTCCCGATTCCGATCTTAACGGGAGGGATCATCGCGTTGCGCGAAAAAGTAAATATATAATCTGTCGAACCCCAGATATCCAGTTCGTCGATATCGACGAGGGTGCGGCCGAGTTTATCGATGTTGGCCCAGTTG
>JALHVH010000158.1 GCA_022867105.1 Candidatus Aminicenantota bacterium | reverse complement strand
GCCACATCTCCATGAACTTCTTGTTACTCGTTTCGATCCGGCCGTTCTTGTCCACGACCAGGATGCCGTCCGCGGTCGATTCGACGGTCGCCTTCAGAAGGGAAAGGGAGTTCTCGAGGGCGTCCTCGGCGGGCTTGCGCCTGGCGTTCCCAGGGCGCCTCGCAGGCTTCGGGGCTTTGGGGGTTTTGCCCGGCCTGACCGGTTTCCTATCCTTCTTTGTCATAAACCTCTCCTTCTCATTTCTTTAGTCGCGCGAGCCGGCGGGGTTATGGACAACTCCGGCCCGGCTCATTCGGTCCGGCCTCTGGGAGCGAGGTCGGGGGTCACCTGGGAGAAGAGCTTGAACGTGTTCCGGCTTTCTTCCTTGGCCGCGTACATGGCGATATCGGCGTTCCGCGTCAGCGTCTCGACATCATTGCCGTCTTCAGGGTGGATGGCGATCCCGATGCTGGCATTGATGTGTATCTTTCTGTCCTTCAGGTCGAACGCCTTTTTGAAAGCCTTGAGGGTTCGCTCGGCGGTCTGGACCGCGGCCTCGGCTTTGGAAACATCCGATAGAAGGACCATGAATTCGTCTCCGCCAAACCGGGCGACCGTGTCACCCTTCCGGTAGAAATGGATGAGTCGGTCCGCCACGCTCTTCAGCAGCCGGTCGCCGACGGAATGGCCCAACGTGTCATTGACCTTCTTGAAATGGTCCAGGTCCAGCATCATGACGGCGATCTTCTGTTCACGCCGGGAGGCGCCGGCCAGGGCCAGGGTCAACCGGTCGTTGAAGAGGGTCCGGTTGGGGAGCTCGGTCAGGGAGTCGTGGATGGCCAGGAAGTTGAGCCTCTGCTCCTGCTGCTTCCGCTGGGTGACGTCCCTGAAGACGAGCACCGTGCCGTCGATGTCGTTCTTGTCGTCCCGGATCAGGGCGGCCCCGATTTCCACGGGGAGCTTGCCGTCCGGGCGGAGGAGGAGAAGGCCCTGGTCCAAGGGGAGCCAGGGCTTCTTCCGGGCGATGTTCCGGACAGAGACCGGGACTTTCCTGCCGGTCTTCTCCCCGACCAGGTTGAGGACCTCGACGAGTCCCTTTCCTATACAATCGGCCTTTCCCCGGCCCGTCAGGGCCTCGGCCACGGAGTTCATAAAACTGACCCGTCCCTCCTTGTCGGTGGAGATGACCCCGTCGCCGATGCTGGCCAAGATCGTGGACAGCCAGCGTTCGCGCTTTTTGAGCCGCATGTCCATCTTGTGTTTGTACACGGCCATTTCGATGGCGGTGTAAAGATCCTTCTCTTCGAAGGGCTTGAGGAGGTAGCCGAACGGCTCCGTGACCTTGGCCCTCTCCAGCGTGGATTCATCGGTGTAAGCGGTGAGATAAACGACGGGAATGGCCGCCTGTTCCCAGATCTGCTCGGAGGCGGTGATACCGTCTATTTCCCCCCGTAGCATGATGTCCATAAGAACGAGGTCGGGGGATTTTTCGAGGGCGGTCCGGACCGCGTCTTCCCCGGTGGCGACGACGGCGGCGACGTCGTAGCCCAGGCCGCGAACCATGTTCTCGATGTGCTTGGCGACGAGGCGTTCGTCCTCGACCACGAGGATTCTTTTCTTGTTCATGGGCTCCGGTCCTTAAAGGGCCCGGACGGGGCCCCGGCCGATAGGCTTTTATATCAACAATCAGGGGAAAAATCAAGAGTGGCCGTTGAATCGTCAATTCGTTGACTCTCCGCTTGTTTCGACCTATCCTAGGATCGACGACGGGGACAAAGCTCGATGATCTGCCGAAGATGTCAGACCAGGAACGCGGAAGCCTCCCGTTTTTGTTCGAAATGCGGCAGGCCTCTGACGAGGAGGCGGACCCCGGCGGTCAGGCGACTGACCCTTCCCGTTATCCTCGCGGCCGTCGGGGCCGCTCTTATCGGCGGATACTTTCTTTACACATGGGTCAGAAAACATTCGCCGGGCGAATCGATTGCGGCCGGGGAAACGGTCATGGAGTCCATGATCTCATCGTCCCCGGGGGGGAAAGGCGGCGCTCCGTCGTTCTCGGGCGTCGTCATCGTTCGGGACGGCGCGGGCGCCCCGGTCTCCCGATGGGAAACCTGGGTCTTCAACGAGTCGTGGGTCGCCCTGCCGCTCTGGACGTTCTTCGACGGAGCAAGGGCGGCCTTTCAAAGCGGCGATAAAGCCGCCGTTCCGCTGGAAAGGGCTTTTTGGGCGGGCCGTGATCCCGTTGTGCTCTGCCGGCTTGAGACCGGAGAAAAGCGGACCACCCCCCGTCTTGCCCCTTGGGACCAGGGTCTGGCCCTCCGCTGGCGGTCTCTCCGGCCGGCCGGACCCTATTTTCAGGTCGAGAAGGTTTTACTCGATAGAAGCGGCTCGTTCTCGCGCTTCATCCTGCCCGATGAGCTGAAAGAGCCGGGGGTCTTCCTCCAGGAGGGCCGGATCGTCGGCTGGACGCTGGGCCTTGGGATCGAGAGGGGCTATTTGTGGGCCGGCCCTGCGGGAGAGGCCCTCTCGCCGAACATTCCCATCGGACCGCTTCATGACCGGCTCATGGCCAATGGCCGCGAAGCCCGTTTCCGCCAGGCCCTTGCCGCGGAAGGGAAATATTCCCTTAAGGAAGCGTTTGAGGCCCTCTCGGAAGGATTCCATCGGGTCCCCCAATTGGCCGTTGAAGATACGCCGCCCGAGCTCAGGCCCCAAGCCATATCCGCCCGGATGCACGCCCAGGCCGCGGAGCTGATAAGGAAGGGATCGACGGAGGACGTCGTCCGCGTCCTCGACGAACAGCTCTTGCTGGAGGCTTTGGACCCTGCCCTGGTGAAAGACGCCGCCCTAGCCCGTGTCGCCAGGGATAGAGGCCACGCCCAAGCGATCGAGTTCCTCGTCCGGGTCCGGAAACGGATCTCCGGAGGAACGGGGAAGGACCTTCCCGGATTGGACCAGTTCCATGCCCGGCTCTACAAGGATTGGATGAAGAAGGTCCTGGATACGGGCGGCGCCGACCGGATGGAGGTTTACGATAAAGCGTGCCGGGACTTTCCCGATGACCCCGAGGTCCATCTCCTGGGCGTGGAATTGGCGATCGCGGAACATAGCTGGTCAAGAGCGACGGAGATCCTTCGGTTGAGGGATTACCCGGCGGCCATGAAGGACCGGGTCCGGGTCCTCGAGGACGCCGTCAGGGAAGGCCGGGAGGACCAGGGGGTGGCCACCGTACGGTTCGACCCGGGAGAAAAGAACATTTCCGTCTACGCCAGCCTGAACAAGAAGTTCGTGCAGAAATTCATCATCGACACGGGGGCGGAGATGACGGTGATCCCTTTGATCGCCGCGGAAGCCCTGGGCATCAGGATCGATGAATCCACGCCGCCCGTCATGGTCACGGGCGTCGGCGTGGACGTCGGCTACGAGGTCATGCTGGATTCCGTGGAATTGATGGGACAGAGCGTCTCCAACGTGAAGGTCCTCGTTCTGGACATCTCTCCTGAATTCGGGCTGCTGGGGATCAACTTCCTCAACAATTTCCACATCCAGATCGATAATCAGAAAGGGATCCTCCGGCTCAGGAAAAAGCAGGGCGGCGGCGGCCCCGAATAGACCGTCCGGCCGGAGGACCGGCGATAATCTCCGGATTTGACAAACAGCGCCCTTTTCCTTACCTTTAATGAGCCTAAAGCGGCTGTCAGGCGTGGGCGGTTAGCTCAGCGGTAGAGTATCGGTCTTACACACCGGTGGCCGCAGGTTCGAACCCTGCACCGCCCACCATGCTTTTATTGACATCGTCCCGCCCATATGCTACATTTAACCTTCTATTTTTATTTTAAAAAAGGGCAGGCATATGTACGCGGTGATCAAGACAGGCGGAAAACAGTATCGCGTCAAGGAGGGCGACGTCCTTGAGATCGAGAAGCTCGGAGCCGAAAAGGGCCAAAAGGTCAACTTCGACCAGGTTTTCTTGATAGAAGACGAAGGCCGGGTCCTCGTCGGGACCCCGGTCGTCGAGAACGCGGTGGTCAGGGCCGAGGTCGTGGAGAACTTTAAGGGAGACAAGGTCCTCATCTTCAAGAAGAAGAGGAGGAAACAATACCGGCGGACGAAAGGCCACCGCCAGGAGCTGACGAAGGTCCGGATCGAGAAGATCCATCCGGACGCGAAGCTCATCCTGGCGGAAGAGCTGAAGGTCGAGGCGCCCCCGGTCCGGCCGGCCGCGCCGAAGGCCGCGGCCCCCGCGAAGAAGGCGCCGAAACCGGCCGTCAAGAAAGCGGCTGCACCCAAGGAAACGGCAAAACCGAAGGCCGCTCCCAAAAAGAAGACGGAGCCCAAGCCGACCGCGAAGCCGAAGAAGAAGGTGAAGGAGTAAGTCATGGCCCACAAAAAAGCAGGCGGCGCGGCCCGCAACGGAAGGGACAGCCAGCCCAAGAGGCTTGGGGTCAAACGCTTCGGCGGCCAGCACGTCAATGCCGGGTCGATCCTCGTCCGCCAAAGGGGGACACCCATCAAACCCGGACTCAACGTCGGGATCGGGAGGGATGACACCCTCTTTGCCAGGATTACGGGAATTGTCAAGTTCGAGGACCGGGGAAAAAGGGGCAAGGTCGTCGCCGTCATTCCCGCCTAATGGGATCCCCGCGCGCCGGCGTTCCGATCGAGGCTCCTTCGGGAACTTGGCTTATATGAAATGCCCGGAGGTCCATCTATCTTCTGTCCCCGCACTAAAATGAACGGCGTTCCGGAGGGTTAAGACTCCGTTGTTCATCGATCAAGTCCATGTCGTTCTCAGGGCGGGCAGGGGCGGCAACGGCTGCGTCAGCTTCCGCAGGGAAGCCTGCGTGCCCAGGGGCGGCCCGGACGGGGGACACGGAGGCGACGGGGGGAGCATCTATCTGGTCTCCGGCACGAACCTGAATTCCCTGTCCTATTTCCGATTTCATCCGATCACCAAGGCCAAGAATGGGCGGTCCGGGGAGGGAGGCAACCGGCAGGGAAAGCGGGGGGAGGCCGTCACTCTGACCGTCCCGGTCGGGACGGTGGTCAAGGAGAAGGGGCGGGATAAGGTCCTCCACGATTTTCTGAAACCCGCCGAGAGGTTTCTGGCGGCGAAGGGCGGCAAGGGCGGACGGGGCAACGAATCCTACGCGACATCAACCCACCAGATCCCGAGAGAGTTCGAGCCGGGCCGGCCGGGCGAGGAAAAAGAGCTCCTCCTCGAGCTGAAGATCATCGCGGACGCGGGCTTGGTGGGTTTTCCAAATGTGGGGAAATCGACCCTGATCTCCCGAATTTCCGCGGCCAGGCCGGTCATCGCGGATTACGCCTTCACGACCCTCACCCCGAACCTGGGTGTCGTCGACCTCGGCGAGTCCACAAGCCTCGTCGTTGCGGACATCCCCGGGCTGATCGAGGGGGCCCACCTCGGACACGGCTTGGGAACACGCTTCCTCAAGCACGTCGAAAGGACCAAGATCCTCATCCACTTGATCGACGTCTCCCCCGTGACGGGCCGCGACCCTGTCCGGGATTATGAAGTCATCATGGCGGAACTGGCGGCCTTCAACCCCGTTCTCGCCGCGAAACCCCAGATCCTGGCGGCCAATAAGACCGATCTCCTCGGCGGGGGGAAGGCCCGGATCGGCCGGATCAAGAGATTGGCCGAGGAAAGGGGCGTTCCCTTCTACCCGATCTCCGCCCTGACGGGGAAAGGGTTGAAAGAGCTGGTGGCAGGCATGGCCCGGGCTGTGCGCGAGGCGGAAGCGAAGGCGGAGGAAGACCGGGGATGAAGGAACGGGTGGGCCTTTTCGGCGGGACGTTCGACCCCGTCCATTGCGGCCATATCCGGGCGGCCGGCGAGGTTCTGGGACGGTTCTCCCTGGACAAGGTCCTCTTCATCCCGTCTTTCATCCCGCCGCACAAAGAAAGAGGGGGGATCGCTCCCGCCTGCGACCGGCTCAGGATGGTGGAGCTGGCCTGTCGGGCGGAACCCCGGTTCGCGGCCTCGTCCATCGAGGTCGACGCCGGCGAGAAGTCGTACTCCATCATCACTTTGGAGAAGGTCAAGCGGATCTATCCCGGCGCCTGGATCTTCTTCGTCCTGGGAGTGGACGCCTTTCTCGAGATCGAGACGTGGCGGGCCCATGAACGGGTCCTCGAGGAATGCCTGTTCATCGTCATGACCAGGCCTGGCTATCGCCTCGAGCAGGCGGACCGGGTCCGGGGAGGGTCCCGCGGGGAGAAGGTCCATCACGTGTCAGAAAGCGAAAAGATCGGCGAGGACCTGTTCGGGGCCCGCCGGATCTTTTTCCTGCCCATCTTGGCGCTGGACATCTCATCGACGGAGGTCCGAAATAGGATCGGGAGGGGCGAAACGATCAAAGGCCTGGTCCCGGAAGCCGTCGGGGACTATATCCGTTCGCATCATCTTTATCGAGGAACATAGAGGACAATGACCAAAGAGAGCATCCGGAAATTCACCAAGAGGAACCTTCCCGCCGAGGTCCGGCTGGCCGTGAAGGCCGCCCAGGCGAGGAAGGGCGAAGAGATTTGCGTCCTGGACCTGCGGGACGTCTCTTCGTTCACGGACTTCTTCGTCATCATGCACGGCAACTCCTCCCGACAGAACATCGCCCTCTATGAGGGCGTCGAAGAGGAGCTCAAGAGGACGGGGGTCCGGCCTTTGAGTGTCGAGGGGAAGGAGAACGCGGAGTGGATCCTCATGGACTACGGCGACTTCCTCGTCCACGTCTTCACCCGGAGATCCCGGGATTACTACTCCCTGGACAAGCTGTGGGGGGATGCTCCCCGGGTTCAATATTAGTCCTTGACTTTTCGTCCTCGAATCATTATTTTGTATGAACCATTTCGCCCATGGACCTGAAATTCGTATGGCCCGGACGGACCCGAACGCCTGCGCTGAAGTCCCTGCAGGAGTTCCACCTGGACAGGATCCGGCCGATGGCGGCCTGCCGGATCATCGAGTCGCGGGAGGCCCGGGGGATGGACGAACGGGCCGCCGAAAAGATCAAGGAGATCGAAGCCCAGGGGCTTGAAAAACACTTGGACAATGATTATATTATCTGCCTCGTCGATGATGGAAAAGAGATGAGCTCGGTGGAATTCGCGCGCTTTCTGGAGAAACGTCAGCTCGGGTCCTGCCGGAGCCTGGCTTTCGTTGTCGGTGGGTTCCTGGGGTTGGCCGGCAGGATCCTGGAGAGGGCGGACTTCCGCCTTTCGCTGTCGAAGATGACATTCTCGCACGAGCTCACCAGGGTCGTCCTGTTGGAGCAGGTCTATCGTTCCTTGACCATTGTGAAGGGCAAACATTACGCGAAGTGAGGGGGTCGAAGAGTGACTAAAAAAATGACCAAGAAAGAGAAGCAGGAATTCAGGAAGATGATGCTGGAAAGGAAAGAAAGGATCATCCGCAAGCTCAGCGAGTTCATTAATGAGAGCAAAGAGGTCGAGACCAATGTCGCCCAAGACGTCGTGGACAAGGCCGAGAGCTCCTACACCAAGGAATTCCTCCTGAGCCTCTCAGATACGGAGCGAGACCAACTGATGCTGATCGACGAAGCCCTCCGGAGGCTGGACAAGGACGATTTCGGCCTCTGCCAGCTGTGCAGCCGGGAGATCAGCCGGAAGAGGCTCAATGCCCTTCCCTGGACCCCCACCTGCATCAACTGCCAGGAGAAGGCCGAGAAAGAATCCTGATCTCAGTGTCTCTTCCTCTTTTCCGGACGCCCGGTTCCTGGGCCAAGCTCGTCGAACTCGTTTTCTTCCCCTCATTCTGCCGGCTCTGCGGCGGGCTCCTCGAAAAGCCGGGAGAGCGCGTCGTTTGCACGGATTGCTGGGGGAAGGTCCGGCCCCACCGGTCCTCCATCTGCCCCAGCTGCGGGAGGTTCTATGAGGGCGCCGGAGAGTCCCATATCTGCCGGAAGTGCGTCGATCGCAGGCCGCCGTTCTGCGTTCACCGCTCCTGCGGCAGGTATGACGGGACCTTGAAAGACATGGTCCTGCTCTTTAAGTACCGCCGGTTTTCCATCCTTGGAAAAGGACTGGCCCGTTTCGCCTTTCAAACCCTCGGCGGGGACGAAGAGCTTTGGCGGGGCGTCGATGCCATGGTCCCGGTTCCCCTGCATCCCCGAAGAAAACGCGAGCGTGGTTTCAACCAGGCGCGGGTCTTCGCGGGAGAACTGGCCAAGCTTAAGGGATTGGACCTCGTCGATGGAGCATTGATCAAAGTCAGGAACGTCCCGCCGCAGACCTCCTTGGAAGCCGGCGACAGGGCGGAGAACGTCCACGGCGCCTATCTCGTCGGGCGGGAGGAGAGGGTCCGGGGAAAGGTCCTCCTGCTTGCCGACGACGTTTACACGACCGGCTCCACTCTCAAGGAGTGCAGCCGGACCTTGCTCGCGGCCGGAGCGAAGGAAGTCCGGGCGATCACCATCGCTCAAGCCTGACGGGTTCTCTTCCGTTTAGCGTGGGTTGGGTTTAAAGCTTGGACGGGACGGCCCTCGCTCCCCTTCAGAGGCGATCCCGTCGGCCTTCGATCAATACCGTGGCCTCGCCCTTGAACGTCCTTTTCAAGGCGGCCTCGAGCAAGTCCCGGGCGGCGCCCCGGATGAACTCTTCGTGGATCTTGGTGATCTCCCGGGCGATGACCATCCGCCTGTCTCCGAGAGTCTCTAAAATGAGATGGAGG
>JALHVH010000014.1 GCA_022867105.1 Candidatus Aminicenantota bacterium | reverse complement strand
CTTGTATTCGGGGAGGGCGGACTCGAGCATGGCCAGGTTGGTCTTTCCGCAGGCGGAAGGCATGGCGGCGGTGATGTACGTGACTTGGCCATGGAGGTCCTCGATCCCCATGATGACCATGTGCTCGGCCAGCCATCCCTGCTTCAGCCCGAGCCAGGAAGCGATGCGGAGGGCGAAGCACTTCTTGCCGAGGAGCGCGTTCCCGCCATAGCCGGACCCGACGCTCCAGACGAGCCCCTCCTCGGGAAAGTGCATGATGAACCGCTTTTCGGGATCAAAGTCGCCGACCGAGTGGATTCCCTTGACGAAGGTCTCGCGGCCGCCGATCTTGTCCAGGACATGCTTTCCCATGCGGGTCATGACTCGCATGCTGACGGCGACATAGGAGACGTCGGTGATCTGGATGCAGGCCCGGGCATAGGGCGAATCGGGGTGTCCCATCATGTAGGGCAAGACGTACATGGTCTTGCCGCGCATGGCGCCGCGCGAGAGTTTTGTCATGAGCGCCTTGGCTTCCTTGGGGGCCATCCAGTTGTTGTTGGGGCCTGCCTGGTCCTTTTCCGAGGGACAGACGAAGGTCAGTTTCTCGGTCCGAGCAACGTCGGTGGGATGGCTTCGATGAAGGTAGGACTTTGGCCAGTTCTTCTGGTTGAGCTCACGGAAGATATCATGGGAACCGATCTTCTCCTCGCGCATTCCCATCTCGATGAGGCGGCGGGCTTCCCCCTCTGAACCGTCGCACCAGTAGATACTCTTCGGCTCGAAGAGCCTGGCCTGTTCCTCGACCCATTTTTCGACCGGTGTCGCCATCCTCCGACCTTTTTCAGGCGCCGGGCCTGTTCGTGAAATAAGGTTAAGAAATAGCACAGGCATCCTAAAAATGCAATTTCGGGGACAGACACGTGATCGTGCCCAGAATAAATTGGGGACACAATACCAATTTCCGAATTAAAAAAATTAACGTATAATCCAGGGGAGAATTTGGAAATTCGGAAATTGGTATTGTGTCCCCAATTAAAATAGGCGCGATCGAGATCGAATTCCCGGTCGTGCTGGCCGCGCTGGCTGGATATAGTGACCTCCCCTACCGCCTGATCTGCCGCTCGTGCGGAGCGGCCTACACCACGACGGAGGCCATGCTGGACCGGCAGGTCGCGGTCGAGATCCGGCGCCGCCGCAAGATGACAAGGATCGACGACGCCGACCGCCCGGTCGCCGGCCAGATCATGGGCACGGGACCCGCGACCATGGCCGAGGCGGCGGCCGGTTTGCGCGAGCTGGGATTCGACGTGATCGACCTCAACTTCGCCTGCCCGGTCCGCAAGGTGATCTCCAGGAAGCGCGGCGGCTACCTGATGGACGATCCTGACCTGGCGCTGGAGATCGTCCGGGCCGTCATCGACGCCGTCCCCGACCGCCCCGTCACGATCAAACTCCGCCGGGCCTTCCGCGCCTCGGACGAGGCCCATGCGGCCTTCTGGAAGATCGCCGGGGGCGCGTTCGAGGCCGGGGTCGCCGCGATCTCAGTCCACGCCAGGAGCGTGGACCAGAAATATTCGGGCCGCGCGGACTGGGGCTTTTTAGCGAAGGTCAAACGCGAGTTCCCTGATAGGACGATCATCGGTTCGGGTGATATCCATACGGCCGCGGACGCCCTGCGGATGATCGCAGAAACAGGGGTCGACGGCGTCGCCGCCGCCCGCGGGGCCATCGGAAATCCCTGGATCTTCAGGCAGGCCCGCGACCTCGCCGCCGGCCGGGAGCCTTTCATGCCCACGCTCGACGACCAGCGCGAGCTCATCCTCCGCCACTTCCGGCTGGCGAGCGACGCCTACGGCCCGAAGCGCGCGGTGCGGATCATCCACAACTTCGGCATCCGTTATGCCCGCGTCCATCCCCACCCGGCCAAGACCCGCGCCGCATTTTACCACATCAGAACGGAAAAAGACCTGTTGACGCTCATGGACACCTGGTACCGATAACCGGCATTCGCTTTCATATTTCATCCACTGAATCCCGAAAGGATTGGACTCGTGGTCGGTGGCGTATATCTTGAGATGCTCGATGTGAACCATGCCCTCAACTTCGTTCTCTGTTGGAATGCCGATATGGTGATACCTGTATCGGATGCCCATTCTCAGTCTCCCTTGCCGCGGTCTTTGCGGGGTTGGATCGCCGCTTCCGTCCGCGGGAACCAAACCGCCATCTCGCCGTCGCCTCTGTTGGCCCAGGAGAAATACGGAACGGCATAAAACGCCCGCGGCCGGACCTCGATCTTCCCGTCCTTCGACACGACCACGGCCGCCGCCTGTCCGCGGATGATCTCGATGCCGCCGACGAGGTCCGGCCGGAAAAAAGACTGGAGCCTGGCGTCGTCCGGGAGAACGATGTCGAGCGCGTCCCCGCCGTTGTCCACGCCTTCGGCGCAGAAGACGATGGGACCGCGCTCCAGTGCGGCCATGCCGGCGTCGGCCTTGACCCGATCGTCGGCCACGACGCGGCGGATGGGCATCGGGATCGACAGGCTGACGATGTCGCCCGTCCTCCAGGTCCTCTTGATAAGAGCGTAGCCTTTCTCGATCGGCGGGGTCACGAGCTTGTTGTTGAGCCGGACCACGACCGCCTGGTCGTTCTTGTCGGAGAACCTGTAGAGTCCGCCCGGGCCCGGAACGTTCCGGGCCCAACCCGGAATGCGCACGGCCAGCGTGAAATCGGCGATCCGGGCCGGATTGATGCCGATCTTGACCGATCCGTCCCAGGGATAGCGCGTCTGCTGGATGACCTCGACGTCCTTCTTGCCTCCGACATCGATCTTGGCGGAGCTCGAGACGAACAAGTTGACATACAGAGTATCGTCGGTCACGCCGTAGACATATCCGGGGATGGAGGGCAGGAAACGGGCGATATTGGGCGGGCAACAGGCCACTTCGAACCAGGGGCTGCGGCCGTATCCGTCGGCCGACTCGAGCGGGTTCTGATAGAAGAAGAGCGTGCCGTCGAGCGAAACGCCCGAGATGAGCCCGTTATACATGACCCGCTCCAGGACGTCGATATAATTCGCGTCGCCGTGGAGGAGAAAGAGCCGCTGGTTCCAAAGGGCGTTCCCTATGGCCGCGCACGTCTCGGCGTAGGCCGCGTTGGGCAGTTCATAGTTCTCGCCGAAGCCCTCATCGGCGTCCCGCGATCCGACGCCTCCGGTCAGATACATCTTCTTTCCGACGACGTTCTCCCACAGCCGGTCGATGGCCCGGACGTATTCGGGATAGCCACCGAGCGCCGCCACGTCGGCCATTCCCGCGTACATGTACATCGCCCGGACCGCGTGGCCGACGGCCTCATCCTGCTCGAGGACGGGCTTGTGGTTCTGCAGGTACTCGTCCGAGTCGTACACGGCGAAGGGATCGTCCGGCCCATGCTTCGTGCCGCCGAAATCGCGGCCGCGCTCGTCGAGGAAGAACTTGGCCAGGTCGAGATAGGACCGTTCGCCCGTGATCCGATAGAGCTTGGAGAGGCCGATCTCGATCTCCTGGTGGCCGGGGAACCCCCGCCGCTTCCCGGGTCCGAACGTCCGGACGAGGAAATCGGCGTTCTTCGTCGCGACGGCGAGGAAGCTCCGGTCCCCCGTCGCCTGGAAATGCGCCGCCGCGGCCTCGTACATGTGGCCCGCGCAGTAGAGTTCGTGGCTCACTCGGAGGTTCGACCATCGCTCCGGGCCGGCGCCCGGCGGAGGGTTCTTGGGGTCCACGGTCCTGGCCGTGTAGAGATAGCCGTCCGGCTCCTGGGCCGCCCCGATAATTTTGATCAAATCGTCGAGCTCCTTCTTGAGCTTGGGGTCGGGGTGGAGGAGCAGGGAATACGACGCTCCCTCGATGACCTTGTAGACGTCCGAATCGTTGTAGCGCTTGCCCTGGAACGCACCCTTCATCAATCCGGCGGCCTTCCGGAAATTGTCGACCCGCCCCGTCTCTTCGTTCTTCTTCATGGCGAACGGGATGGTTACGAGCCGGTTCGTCTTCATCTTCGGCGCCCAGAACACGTCCGTTATCTGGACCTTGGTGAAATCCACCGGCCGTATGGGATAATCTTTTTTCACGGCGCTTCCGCCCTGGGAAAAAGCGAGGACGCCCGTCAAAACGAACAGGCCAATGATTTTCAGAGTGAGCTTCTTCATCTTCAATCTCTCCTTGTAGCCATGGCGTCGGAGCGGCGAGACAGCCAGACCGCCATCTCGCCCGGGCCGCGGTGGGCCCAGGCGTAATATGGGATGAGTGTGATCTTCTTTGCCAAGTCGGCCGTGATTATGGTCAGGCCGTTGAGAAGATCGGGCCGGGCTTCGGCCTTGAGGACCGCCCCGTCCTCGAGGATGAGCGGCATCACGCGTCCGCTGTTGTCGGGGAACTCGGCGCAATAGACGAGCGGGCCGCGCTCGACGGCAACCAGGCCGGCGTCGGACTTGAGGTCAGCGTTGGCCAGCACGCGGCGCGCTTCCATCGGAAGCGAGATCTCGACCGTATCGCCTTTCTGCCACGTCCTCGCGACCGGCACATAGCCTTTCTCTATGTTGAGGGCCACGGCCTCTCCGTTAACCTTGATGACGGGCTGTCCTTTCGTCTCGCCCGCGTATCGGTAGAGGTCGCCCGGCAGGGGCTTACCCAACGCCCAACCGGGGACGCGGACCATCAGGGTCAGGTCGGCCGGCTTCTCCGGCGCGACGCCGATCGTGATGTCGCCCGTCCACGGGTAATCGGTCGTCTGTACGAGGGCCACCTTCCCGGCCTTCGTCGTTATGTTCGCCGTGCCATGGCCGTAGAGGTTCACGTAAACTTTGTTGCCCTCGACGCCGTAGGCGAAACCGCCGAGTTCGGCGATGAACCGGGCGATGTTCGGCGGGCAGCAGGCGCAGTCGAACCAGGGCGTCCGCTGGTGCCGGCCATCCGAGGCGAGAGGGTTGGGATAGAAGAACCGGTCTCCGCTCATCCCGTATCCCGAAAGGAAAGCGTTGTACGCTGCCCGCTCGAAGAGGTCCATGTACTTGGCGTCGGCGTGGTAGAGCGACATCCGCCAGTTCCAGAGGGCGTAGGCGATCGTGGCGCAGGTCTCGGCGTAGCCGGTCGCATTGGGCAGGTCGTAGGCCGGGCCGAAGCCCTCGATGTCCCCCGCGGCGCCGATGCCGCCCGTGAGG
>JALHVH010000157.1 GCA_022867105.1 Candidatus Aminicenantota bacterium | reverse complement strand
CGGGGCCCGCGCCGCAGTGGACGCAGGTCTCTCCGCCCTTCTTGTTGAGTTCCCCGCAACGGGGGCACTCCACGAACTCGACCTGGCACTTCTGGCAATATTCCTCGGTCCCCTCGTCCACGAGCGGCCCTTCACAATAGGGGCAGGCGCATTCTTCCCTTTCGTGGGGGTGTTCGGTCTTCTCCTGGGCCTGGGCCCCTGGGTGCCGTTTCTGTTTATAATTCGCGATGGCCTCGTGCAGGGCGTCGGCGCCGAGGTTCGAGCAGTGAAGCTTGTTCTTCGGCAGGCCGCCCAGTTCCTCGGCGACGCCGCTGTTCGTGATCCGCATGGCCTCTTCCAGGGTCTTGCCCATGGCCATTTCGCTGACCATGCTCGAGACGGCGATGGCCGCTCCGCAGCCGAAGGTCTGGAACTTGATGTCGGACAGCCGGCCGTCCTTGACCTTGATGGTAAAGGTCATCATGTCGCCGCAGACGGGATTGCCGACCTGGCCGACACCGTCGGGGTCCTTGATGACGCCCACGTTGCGCGGGTTCTGGAAATGTTCCATCACTTTATCGCTATAGATCATGGTTCCTTCTCCTCCAGGTATTTCGTGTAAAGGGGGGACATTCGGCGCAGCTTATCGATGATCGGCAGGAAGACCTCGAGGACGTGGTCGATGTCCTCGCGCGTCGTCGTCTCGAGCAGGCTGAAGACGAGCGACCCCTGGGCCAGGGCATGGTCGAGTCCCATGGCCAGCAGAACGTGGGAGGCCTTAAGGGACTTGGACGTGCAGGCCGATCCGCTCGAACAGGCGACGCCCTTCATGTCCAGGTGAAGGAGCATGCCCTCTCCCTCGATGAACTCCACGCAGAAACTGGCGTGGTGCGGTAGCCGGAGCTCGGGGTGCCCGGTGAGGACGACATGGTCGGCGCGGGACAGAAGCTACCGGATGAGCAGGTCGCGGAGAGTCTTCGCGGTCTCTGCCTTCTGCCCGAGTCCGGCGGCGGCGATCTGGGCGGCCTTCCCCATTCCGACAATGGCGGGGACATTCTCCGTCCCGCCGCGGCGCCCTCCCTCCTGGACGCCGCCGTCTATGAGCGGCAGAACACGCACGCCCTTTCTGACGAAAAGCGCGGCCGCCCCTTTGGGACCATAAAATTGGTCGGCGGCCAGGCTCAAGGCGTCCACGCCGAGGGCCTTGACGTCGACCGGGACCGTCCCGGCCGCGGCCACGGCGTCGGTGTGGACGAGGACGCCGTTCTCCCGGCAGATCCGGGCGATCTCGGCGACAGGTTCGATGGTCCCGACCTCGCTGTTGGCCGTCATGATCGAGACGAGGACGGTGTCCTTGGTCAAAGCCTTCCGGACATCCCCGGGATCGATCCGGCCGAACCTGTCCACCGGGACGAAGACGGTCGTGAAGCCGAACTTTTCCAGGGCTTTGGCCGAATTCAGGACGGACGCGTGTTCGATCGCGGAGACGACGATGCGCTTGCCCCGGGCCTGGTTGGCGAGGGCCATTCCCTTCAGAGCGAGATTATTGGATTCCGACCCGGCGGCGGTGAAGATGATCTCCTCGCTCGCCGCGCCGATAAGTCCGGCAACCTTAGCCCTGGCCTCATCGACAGCCTGGAGGGCCTCCTGACCGGCCGAGTGAAGGCTCTGGGGATTGCCGTAGCTCCCCCGGAAAAACGGCAGCATGGCCTCCAGGACCTCCGGCCTCAACGGGGTCGCCGCGATGTGGTCCAAATAGACTTTTCTCAACTCCGCCCCTCCCCGGTCCTCCGTCCGATACGCGCGTTCGGGACGAACCGTGAACGTCCGGCTCAGACGGCCTCGACGCTTTTGACCT
>JALHVH010000156.1 GCA_022867105.1 Candidatus Aminicenantota bacterium | reverse complement strand
CCGAATGTCCCCGACGAAATAGGCTTCGATGGCCCGCTCGTTCCCGTAGAGGTAGGACGTGTGCGAATGAAGCAGTCCCATGCACGGGCTGACCTTCCCGTCCCAGCGGACGAATGTGCACCGCTCCCGGATGAACCGGCAGGATTTGATCTCGGTCCGGACGGGGTTTCCCATCAGGGTCAGATTGTCGTACCCCCGGAGAAGACTGAAGATGGCGTCTTTGGTAAGATTGTTGATATCGAGCCTCGGCAGGCTGATCTCGGTCTTCCCCGGCACGGACGCGAACGTTTCCAGGGATAGGGCAAGACTGCAGACCATCTCCTTCTCCATCTCGGCCGTGTAAGGAAGGACGTTCGTCACCGAAACGAAGCGCGCCCCGGTGGTCTCGATGAGCCGGTCGATATTTTTCAGGTCGCCGATGTTCTTCTTCATGACAACGAAAGCGATCCCGACGTCGATCCGGCGAGGTCCCCTCCGGTTGAGCTCCTGGAGGCGCTGGAGGCTCGAAACGACGGCATGGAAACCCGCTCCCTCGCGGATGTCCTCGAAGCTCGCCTCCGTGACGCCGTCGAAGGAGACCCAGAGCCCGTCCAAACCGCTCTCCATAAATCCGGCAAGCATGGCCTCATCGAGGAGCGTCCCGTTCGTGACCATCTCGACCCTGACGCCAAGGCCCTTCATCGCCCGGACCATGCGCAGGATGTCAGGATGGATGGTTGGCTCCCCGAAACCGCCGAACATGACGGAACCAAGATGGGGGAACCGCCGGAGCCCGTCCGCCAGCCTGTCGAACGTCGCGGCATCCATGTCCCCCATGGGTTCCTTCCAGGTCTTCCGGATGCAGGTCTCGCAGGTCAGGTTGCAGCGCGACGTCGGCTCGATGGTGACCCGGGACATGCTGTGGATGTTGGGCCGGACCTCGACACGTCCGCCCTCCTCGATGACCTCCAACTCTGCCCCGGGTTCGAGGCCAAGCTTCGCGGCGATTTCCGGTGGGACCTCCAGGCAAGGGCCCTTTCCGACCTTCACCCGGTAGCTCTTCTTGCGCGGCACGACGGGAATGCCGTTGAGGGGCCCCGCCTCGAGCTCACCCTTCTCCGTATAGTTCCGGCCGCCTTCACCCATGATGGACACTCGCGCGCGCGATCTTATTCATTCTTCGTTTTCTTCCTTGTGTCACCGGTCTTATTAAATCCCGCTGTTTTCGTCGTTCGTGGAATATCACGTGTTGCCCAGCTTCCCGGCTACGCTCCGGCAGGGTTCCGGCTTCCCCCCGCCTCAACGGCCCCGGGCGCTAAAAAATATCTTTTCTTGAAATAGAGAGCCACGTTGACCAGGCCGATCATGACCGGGACCTCGACGAGCGGCCCGATGACCACGGCGAAAGCCTCTCCCGAGTTGATCCCGAACACGGAGACGGCCACGGCGATGGCCAGCTCGAAATTGTTGCTCGCCGCCGTGAAGGACAGGGTCGCCGTTTTTGAATAATCCGCCCCGATCTTCCGGCTCATAAAGAATGAGACCAGGAACATGATGACGAAATAGAGGACCAGGGGGACGGCGATCCGGAGAACGTCGAGAGGGATTTTGACGATGAATTCGCCCTTGAGCGAGAACATGACGACGATCGTGAAGAGCAGGGCTACGAGGGTGACGGGGCTGATCTTGGGGATGAATTTCGTCTCGTACCAAGCCTTGCCCTTGAGCTTGAGCATCGTGAACCGGGTGATGATCCCGGCCAGGAACGGGATCCCGAGGTAAATGAAGACGCTCTTCGCGATCTCGCCGATCGTGACGGCGACCGCCGTTCCCTTCAGCCCGACCCATCCGGGGAGGACGGTGATGAAAACGTAGGCGTAGACCGAGAAGAACAGGACCTGGAAGATCGAATTGAAGGCTACGAGGCCGGCGGCGTACTCCGTGTCTCCCTTGGCCAGGTCATTCCATACGATGACCATGGCGATGCAGCGGGCCAGGCCGATCATGATCAATCCGTACATGTAGTGGGGATGGCCGCGGAGAAAGATGACGGCCAGGGCGAACATCAGGAGCGGCCCAATGACCCAGTTTTGGACAAGAGACAGGGAGAGGACCTTCACGTTCCTAAAAACGTCCCCGAGTTCCTCGTACTTCACTTTTGCCAGGGGTGGATACATCATCAGGATGAGCCCGATGGCGATGGGGATGTTTGTCGTGCCCGATTGGAACCTGTTGATGAACCCGACGACACCGGGAACAAGATATCCCAGCCCGACGCCGACGGCCATGGCCAGGAAGATCCACAACGTCAGGTATCGATCGAGGAACTTAAGCCGCATATTTCCAGGTGTCATGAAACTTCTCCTTTCTTTCTTGGCCTGATGCCGGGGAATTTCTCCCGAAGCCGCGACAGGACTCCCTGGTCCAGGTCGCTGACGACGACCTCAGGGAATTCCACGCCTTTTCTCCGAAATCCCTCCAGGATGATTCGCGTAATCCGTCCGCCGCCGATGAAACCCAGAGTTTTATGCCTCCCCATGCTCGTTACCTCCCAAACAGGAAATACAGCCCGATGCCGATGATCAGGACGCCGGCGATCTTCTGGATGATGGCATGGGCCTTGCGCAAGCCTTTCGATTCGAGCAGCCCTTTGGCCGCGCCGACGGACGTTCCGGCGATCAAAACGAGCACGGAATGGCCGAGGGCGTAAACGAAAAGGAGCAGCCCTCCGAAGACGGGGTTCCCCTCGCCCGCGACATACGCCAGGAGAACGGCCAGGATGGGGACGGCACACGGCGTCGAGACGATGCCGAAGAGAAGCCCCAGCAGGAAAGCGCCGATATAGCCCTGCTTTTTCACCCGGATCCCGGCGGGGACGGGCAGGTTCCATTTAAGAGCCCCCAGCAGGTGAAGCCCCATCAGCAGACAGACGCCCGCAACCGCGTACTTCCAAAAGTTCCCGACGTCCCCGAACATCCGGCCCATCAGTCCGGAGATAAGGCCCAGCGTCGTGAACGTCAAGGCCAAGCCAAGGACGAAGAACAGGGAAAAGACGAGCGACCGCCTCACGGTCGTGGTCTCCCTGTTGCCGGCCACCACGCCCATAAGGAGCGGGACCATGGCCAGGACGCAAGGATTGAGGGCCGTTGTCATGCCGCCGAAGAAGACCGCGACGATTGCCAGCCAGGGGCTGTGCTGGAGAATCTGCTGCAAATCCCCGAAAAGGCGTTCCATGTCTCTTCCGGCTCAGTGGACCCCGTGCTTCTTCAGGAGGGCGAGGATCTCTTCCTTGGGGAAAAGCCCGACGTGGCGGAAAACCTCGTTGCCCTTTTGGTCGATGAAGACCTGGGTCGGGATAAGTTGGATCCCGTATTTTCGGGCCGGCTCGGGGTCCTTCCAGACGTCGTAGAAGACGACCTGGACCCGGTCGGCGTAGGTCTCAGCGATCTCCTTCATGATCGGCTGCATGGCCTTGCAGGGAATGCACCGGTCGGCGCCGAGCTCGATGAACGTGATGACGTGTTTGGAAAAATCGATGTCCAGCCGGTTCGTGACAAGCACTTCGCCCTTGATCGCCCGTTCGGTCTCGCCCGCTTGATCGGCGTCCGGATTCCCGCGCCTTTGCACACAATTGGCAACAGAGATTAGACTTAGGCTGAAGACAAGGCAGGCTATCAGGTTTTTAGACATCAATCCTTTTCCTTCCGCAATTCATGCACATCGCGCATTTCACGCATTTCTCCGCATCGATCGTGGGGGACCAATCGATCTTTTCCCTCGGATAGCCTGCCAACCAAGCCATGTTATGACCTCCTGTTAAAGCCGTCGTCTTTCCGGAATATTCATTCGCAAGATGTTCATCAGCCCGCTGATGACGATGATGGCGGGGACCGTCAGGGCCAACCGCAGAAGAGAAAACTCCACGCCCAGGAACTTCACTTCAAACAGGATCAT
>JALHVH010000155.1 GCA_022867105.1 Candidatus Aminicenantota bacterium | reverse complement strand
GCCTGGAAGGTCCTCCGGGCCGAGAAGCAGACGATCGCCGAGAGGCGGGCGGCGGTCCTGCTGGCGACCGAACGGATCCGGAACAGGATCGGAGAGAAGCTCAAGGCGCTCGGGGCGCGCTGGGAGACCCTGTCCGCGGGGTTGCATGCCCTCAGCCCGTTGAATATACTGAAAAAAGGCTACACGCTCTGCTGGAAGGAAGAGGGCTTCCGCCTGGTCCGGAAGCCGGGCGAGGTCGCCAAGGGGGACGATGTCATCGTCTCCTTTGCCGAGGGCGAGCTTACCTGCCGTGTCCGGGAAGTCGACGAGACGAGGACCCTCGAATCCAGGCTGGCAAAGGAGAACTCATGACGACCATCAGTTTCGAAAAGGCGCTGGCCGATCTGGAGCAGACCGTTGCCAAGCTCGAGAAGGGCGGGATCCCGCTCACCGAGTCCTTGGCCCTGTTCGAGAAGGGTGTCAAGCTGGCCCGGTTCCTGCGCGGCGAGCTCGAGAAGGCCGAGAGGAAGGTCGAGATCCTCCTCAAGGACGGGAAAGGCGGGGTCAAGGCTGCGGACTTCGAGCTCGAGGACGCAGAGGGCGGGGAAAAGAAAAAGGCCGTGGCGAAGGACAAGACCGGGTCCCCTGATGAGGACGAAGACGAGGTCGGTGACGGCGGCGGCGGGGACGCGGCCGACAAGGACGGACCCGACAAGGGAGGGAAGCTTTTTTGACGAGCATGAACGAACGTCGCGCGGCGGATTCCTTGCGGGAGAAGAAGACGGCGGTCGACCGGGAACTCGAGAGGCTCCTCGGGGACGGGCCGGGATCGCGCCTTTTCGAAGCGATGCGCTACGCTGTACTGCCCGGAGGAAAGAGATTCCGGCCGTTGCTCCTGCTCGTGTCGGGGGAGGCGTTCGGCGGGGAGGCGGGGACGCTCCTTCCTTACGCGTGCGCCGTCGAACTCATCCACAACTATTCGCTCGTCCATGACGACCTGCCGTGCATGGATGACGACGACACGCGGCGCGGCCGCCCGTCCTGCCACAAGGCGTTCGGAGAGGGGCCAGCGCTCCTCGCGGGCGACGGCCTGCTGTCCCTGGCCTTCGAAGTTCTGGCGGGGGCGCCGGCGGACGCCGCAGGGTCCGGGCGCAAGGAACGGGCGGTCCTGGAGATCGTCCGGGCCGCGGGCGTCAGGGGCATGATCGGGGGGCAATGGCTCGACATCGGCTACGCAGGGAGCGCGGTCCCCGAGGCGTCCTACGACGACCTCATTTCCAAGAAGACCGGCGCGCTCATCCTTGCCGCGGTCAAGGCCGGCGCCGTGCTGGGCGGGGCGGACGCGGCCGGACTTTCGGCCATGGAAGAGTTCGGACGTAACGTCGGCGTGGCCTTTCAGCTGAGGGATGACGTCCTGGACTCGGGGAAAGAGGCCGAGGGGGACGGCGCGCGGACGCGGCCGAACTCCGTGGCCTTGTTCGGGACCGCGGGCGCGAAGGAGAGGCTGGAGCGCGCGGTCGGTCGGGCCGTCGCGGCCCTGGACGGTGCGGGCATGCGGTCGGAGGAGCTTCGGTATCTGGCCTACGGTCTTCTCATTCTCGATGAAGGCGGCGGCCATGAGTAGGCTCCTCGACTCCATCTGTCTGCCGGGGGACATCCGGAAGCTCTCCATCAAGGAGCTTTACCACCTGGCCACCGAGATCCGGGCCGAGATTCTCGACACGGTCTCGAAGAACGGCGGCCATTTGGCGTCGAACCTCGGGGTCGTCGAGCTGACGCTGGCCCTCCACTACGTCTTCGATTCACCGCGCGACAAGTTCATTTGGGACGTCGGGCACCAGTGCTACACGCACAAGATCCTCACGGGACGGAAAAAGGCGTTCCGCGGGCTCCGGATGTTTGGGGGGATCCTGGGTTTCCCGTGCCGGGAGGAGAGCGAGCACGACGTCTACAACACCGGGCACGCGTCGACGGCGTTGTCGGCGGCGCTGGGCATGGCGGTGGCCCGGGACAAGAAACACGAGGACTGGAACGTCGTGGCCTTCGTGGGCGACGGGAGCCTGACGGGCGGGGCGGCCCTGGAGGCCCTCAACCAGATCGGCCACCTCCGGGAGAAGCTCATCATCGTCCTCAACTTCAACGAGATGTCCATCTCCCCCAGCGTGGGGGCCATCTCCAAGTATCTCTCCTACCTCGTCTCGGGTCAGCACTACCTGAAGATTAAGGACCAAGCGAAGTCCTTGCTCAAGGGCCTCCCAAAGATCGGCTGGCCCCTGATCAAGGCCGCCCGGGGGGTCGAGGAGCTCATCAAGAAGACTTTTTTCCCGGGCCTCTTCTTCGAAGAGCTGGGCATCCGGTACATCGGGCCCGTCCAGGGACACAGCCTGGGGTCGCTCATCGAGGTCTTCGAGCTGGCCAAGAAATATGATGGGCCGATCATGATCCACTGCGTCACCCAGAAGGGGCGGGGCTACGCGCCTGCCCAGAGCTACCCGGAGCGGTTCCACGGTGCAGGGCCGTTCGACATCGCTACGGGCGAGTCGCTGAACCACGATGCGGTCGCGTCGTATTCGTCGGTCTTCGGGGAGGCGGTTTTCGAGGCCGGGAAGAAGGACGCAAAAGTCCTGGCCATTACGGCGGCCATGACGGAAGGGACCGGGCTCCACAAGTTCGCCGAGAAATACCCGGAGCGCTTCTTTGATGTCGGCATCGCCGAACAGCACGCGGTCATCTTCGCGGCCGGGCTGGCGGCGAGCGGCTTCAAGCCGGTCGTGGCCATCTACTCGACGTTCCTCCAGAGGGCGTACGACCAGGTCTACCACGACGTCTGTCTCCAGGACCTGCCGGTCGTCTTCGCGCTCGACCGGGCGGGCATCGTGCCCGACGACGGGCCGACGCACCAGGGCATCAACGACATCGCATATCTGCGGCACATGCCGAACATGATCATCATGGCCCCGAAGGACGAGAACGAGCTCCGGAACATGGTCCACGCCGCGCTGAAGTATGGGCATCCGGCGGCGGTCCGGTTCCCGAAGGGGAGGGGGCCTGGGGTCGCGATGGACGAGGGCGCGCGAGAGGTCCCGATCGGAAAAAGCGAACTTCTAAAGGATGGGAAGGACCTGTTCGTGGCGCTCGGGAGCATGGTTACGCCGGCGCTCGAGGCAGCGGAAGAGCTTGAAAAAGGGGGAATCTCGCTGGCCGTCGTCAACGCCCGGTTCGCCAAGCCGCTCGACGAAGAGATGATCTTGCGCTTCGCGCGCGGGGGAGCCGGGGCCGCGGTCGGCGTGGCCACCGGTTGGACGTCCGCCTCCATAAGCACCGGATCGAGAGACCCACGTTCCGGTATAGATTCCGGAGTCAGGCCGAGTCCGGACACGGGCGTGGATGCAAAAACGGGTGCCGCCACGCGTGTCGTGATTACGGTGGAAGAGGGCGTTGTGGCGGGCGGATTCGGGAGCGCCGTGCGCGAACTGCTGGACACGAACGGCTGTTTCGACGTCCGCTTCCTGGCGATCGGGCTCCCCGTCGAGATTTACCCATGCGGTAAGGTGGAACAGATCAAGCGGATCTATGACCTCGACGTGCCTGGGCTCGTCGAGCGGATCCGGGCGTTTTACCGGCTGTAGCCGCAGTCTTAGGCTATGCTTGGCCTGTCGGCCGGGTTCATGCGGCCATGAGGCCATGGGCATCAGGCCTGTAGCTGCTGGCTTTAGCCTGTGTCTTGGCCCGGGCCAATAGGACGCATGCGCCGCGCGGGGCGCGGAGGCGCAACCGGAAGGCTGCGGCTAATGGAATAAAAGGCAAGCGTGAGTTAAGACGATATGAAACAACGCGCCGACCAACTTCTGGTTTCCCGCGGGCTCGCCTCGAGCCTCGAAAAAGCGCGGGCGCTGATCATGGCTGGCCTCGTGTCGAGCGGCGGGGAGCGGGTCGAAAAGGCTGGAACGACGCTCGACGCGGCGGCGGAGATCGTAATCAAGAAAACGCTTCCCTACGTCAGCCGGGCGGGCGCGAAGCTCGCACAGGCGTTGGACGCGTTCGGAGTCGACCCGGCCGAGAAGGTTGCGGCCGATGTCGGGGCGTCAACAGGGGGGTTCACGGACTGCTTGCTCCAGCGCGGTGCGAGGACGGTCTATGCCGTCGATGTGGACACGAAACAGCTCGACTGGCGGCTGAGGCGCGACAAGCGCGTCGTCCTCATCGAAAAGAACGCCCGCAATCTCGTTCCGAGGGATTTTAAAGAGCGGCCGGACATCGTCACGTTGGACGTCTCCTTCATCTCCATCCTCAAGGTCCTGCCGGCGCTGAAGAACGTCCTGGCGGGCGTGGGAGGGCGAGCGGGCGGAAGCGGGCAGGCGAAGGCGGGAGAAGGCGCGCTCCTAACCCTCATCAAGCCGCAGTTCGAGGCGGACCGGGGGCAAGTGGAGAGGGGCGGTGTCGTGCGCGATCCGGCCGTCCATGCGAAAGTCCTGGAGAAGGTCGTCATCGGGGCGGAGGAAGCCGGGTTCAGGGCGCGAGGACTCGTGCGATGCGCGACCCGCGGCCGGACGGGGAACAGCGAGTTCTTTGCGCATTTTTCATTGAGCGGGGATAGGGGCGCGGCGGTGAGCGCTCTTATCAAGGAGGTCATCGGCGATGAGTAAGATCGGACGGGTCGGGTTCGTCATCAAGCCGCACGCTCCGGGCGTTGAAGATGTGCTCCGGGACCTCGTGGCCTATCTCGGGGAGAGAGGAATCGCAAGTGTCCTCGAGGACGCGGCGGCGCGAAAGCTCGGGCGCACGCGGGGGTTGGCGCGGGAGACGCTTCCGGAGAAAGTGGATTTGGTCGTGGTCCTGGGCGGTGACGGGACCCTGCTCAGCGTCGCCTATAGGGCGGCCCGGGCGGGTGTCCCGGTCATGGGCGTTAACCTGGGGCGGCTCGGCTTTCTGACCGAGATCCCGGTGAGCGAAGCCCGGCTGACCCTGGATTCGATGCTGGCGGGCGAGGCGCAGAGCCTCATCAGTCCGAGGCGGCTCATAGAGGCCCGATGCAGGAGGAGGGTGCATTTGTGCCTCAACGACGTCGTCATCAACAAGGGTGCCCTGTCGCGAATGGTCCAGATCGCCATCCGCATCGACAACAAGGAGATCGCCGTGCTCAAGGCCGACGGGGTCATCGTCGCGACACCGACGGGGTCGACGGCCTATTCGCTGTCGGCGGGCGGGCCGATCGTCCAACCGAGGGTGCCGGCCGTCGTCCTGTCGCCCATCTGCCCGCACACGTTGACTTTCCGGCCGATGGTCATCTCGACGGAGTCGACGATCGGGCTGAAGCTCATCACTGATGGCGAGGAGGTCTACCTGACGCTCGACGGTCAAAGGGGCGGGTATCTCAAAAAGAACGACGAGGTCGAGGTCCGAACCTCGCTGCTCGAGCTCAAGCTCGTGACCTCGCCCAAGCGTAACTATTTCAATCTAGTCAAGGAAAAGCTCGGCTGGGCTGAGTAGCGGTCACCCCCTTACTTTAATTGACCGATTTTGCTAACATGGGGAGCACATCCCGGATTTCACTGCGGGAACCCTTGAACGAGGAGGCACGATGAGAGTTTTGATCACAGGCATCACGGGATTCGCCGGAAGCCACCTGGCCGAATACATCCTGGCCAACCATTCGGACGTCAGCGTCTTCGGGATCGTCCGCTGGCGCAGCCGTATGGACAATATCCTCCAGATCCAGGACAAGATCGAGCTCGTGGAGGCCGACCTCAAGGACATGGTCTCCCTGAAGGCCGTTCTGGCCGACGTCAAGCCCGACCGCATCTTCCATCTCGCGGCCCAAAGTTTCGTCCCGACGTCCTGGAAATGCCCGGCGGAGACGTTCGCCATTAACGCCATCGGCGAGATCAACCTTTTCGAGTCCATCCTCGCCCTGAATCAGAAGCCGAAGATCCAGATCGCCGGCTCGAGCGAAGAATACGGCCAGGTCTTCTCGAACGAGATCCCCATGAAGGAGACGAACCCGCTCCGGCCGCTGAGCCCTTATGCCGTCAGCAAGATCGCCCAAGACATGCTGGCCTTCCAATACCAGAAGAGTTACGGAGTGCGGGCCGTCCGGACGCGCGGCTTCAACCACACGGGGCCGAGGCGCGGCGACGTGTTCGTGACGTCGTCGTTCGCCAGGCAGATCGCCGAGATCGAGAAGAAGAAACGGCCGCCCGTGATCCATGTCGGCAACCTCGAGGCGAAGCGCGACTTCACCGACGTGCGCGACATGGTCCGCGCCTACTGGTTGAGCTTGGAGAAGGGCGTCGAGGGCGAGGTCTACAACATCGGGTCGGGCCAGGCTTATTCCATGCAGGAGGTCCTGGACCTGCTGATGTCTCTCAGCCGGTCCAAGATGGAGGTCAAGGTCGACCCGGCAAGGCTGCGGCCGTCGGATGTTCCCGTCCTGCTTTCGGACAGCTCGAAGTTCCGGGCCCTGACGGGCTGGCGTCCCATGATCCCGTTCAAACAGACGATCCTGGACCTGCTGAATTATTGGCGGGAGCGTGTATGAAGATCTTGATCACCGGCGCCACCGGCTTCGTCGGCCGGCACCTCATCCGCGCCTTGGGTGAAGAGGCGCGCGTGGGGACGGGCGCCGGCGGGTTCGAGGTCTTCGGCACGAGCTATCCGCAACCTCCCTGGCCTTCCGACCGGGACATTGTCTTCCTTGACCTCCGCGCGGAAGGCGATTTGTTCAAGTTCGTCCGCGACGTCCGCCCCGACTGGGTCTTCCATCTGGCCGCGGTCTCCAACGTGCGCAGCTCATGGCAGATGCGCCGCGAGACGCTCGAAACGAACATCATCGGAACCCAAAATCTCCTGGAGTCTGTCCGGTTGGCGGCGCCGGGCGCGCGGGTCCTCTTCATCAGCTCGTCGGACGTCTACGGCATCGTCGTCTCCAAGGAAAAACCGCTCGCCGAGGACGATCCCGTCCAGGTCACCAACCCCTACGCGTATTCAAAGGCGGCGGGAGAGATGATGTGCGGGTTCTACGTCAACGTCGAGGGCCTGGACATCGTCACCGCCCGTCAATTCCCGCACACCGGGCCAGGCCAGACCGCTGATTTCGTTTGCCCGGACTGGGCCCGACAGATCGTCCGGATCGAAAGGGGAGAATCCGAGCCCGTTATCCGGGTCGGGAACCTGGAGGTGAAGCGCGATTTCAGCGACGTCCGGGACGTGGTCAAAGCCTACATCATGCTCATGAGGAAGGGACGAAAGGGCGAGATCTACAACGTCTGCTCGGGGAAGGCGCTCGCCCTCCGCGAGATCCTGGAATTCTTGAATAGCGAGGCGGAGACGGGGCCGTCCCGCCCACCCGGGCCCCCCGGGATAAAAACCGGTCGTCAGACAACGATCAAAATCCAGGTCGACCCCGGCAAGCTCAGAAAGACCGACATCCCGCTCCTTCTCGGCAGCCACCGTAAATTGGTCGCCGAAACCGGCTGGTCCCCCCGCATTCCCATCGAACAAACCCTTCGCGACCTTCTCGTCTACTGGCGGTCCTTGTAATTTTGCTCGTAAAACGCCTTGAAGTCGCGGCTGCGGTCCTTGATCGCGCGCCACCACTCGGCGTTTGCCTCATACCACCGCACCGTTGCCTTGAGCGCTTCGTCGAATTTCGTCTCCGGCGCCCAGCCCAGCTCCCGCATCTTTCCCCAATCGACGGCGTACCGGCGGTCGTGCCCCAGCCGGTCCGGAACGAGCTTGATGAGGTCACGCCCCTTCCCCAGGAGATCGCAGATCCGCCCCGCGACCTCGATATTCGGGAGCTCGTTCCCTGCGCCGACGTTGTACGCTTCGCCCGCGGCGCCGCGCCGTGCCGCCAGCTCGATCGCCCGGCAGCTGTCCTCGACGTAGAGCCAATCGCGGACGTTCGTTCCCTGCCCGTAGAGCGGGAGCGTCTTCCCCTCGAGGGCGTTGGTCACGATGAGCGGGATGAACTTCTCCGGATACTGGTAAGGCCCGAAGTTGTTGCTGGGCCGCAAAATGACGAGCGGCAGGCCGTACGTCACGTGGTAGGCGTGCGCCAGGCGGTCGGCCCCGGCCTTGCTTGCGGCATACGGCGAGGAGGGGGCGACCGGGTCGTTCTCCCGGAAGAAGCCCTCGTCGCAGCTGCCGTAGACCTCGTCGGTCGAGATGTGGATGAAGAACTCGACGTGCGGTGCCCCCTTGAGCGCCTCGAACAGAATGAAGCTGCCGTAGACGTCGGTCAGGACGAACTCGCCGGCGTCGATGATCGACCGGTCGACGTGCGTCTCAGCCGCGAAGTGGACCACACCCTGGACGCGCGGGAAGAGCGCGCGGACGAGCTCGCGGTCGCGGATGTCGCCCTGGACGAACTCGTAGCGGGAATCGCCCTCGACGTCGCGAAGGTTGTCTAGGTTCCCGGCGTATGTCAGTTTGTCGAGGTTGATGACGCGGACCGCCTGGTGCCGCCTGAGCAGGAAGCGGATGAAGTTGCTCCCGATGAAGCCCGCGCCCCCCGTCACCAGGATGGTCTTGTCGTCAAGGTTTCGTTCCGTCATGCTCTCTCCTGAACGCGGGTCTTAGCCCGAGCCTCCTTACCCGTCCTTGCGCTTCCAATCGTATGGGATCGCGTTGTCGTATGGGTCGAGACGCTGCTCGTCAGGATGAGCAGGATCATAAGGCTCCGTCGGGACGTTGACGATGACCGCCTCTTCCTGACTGACGCACATCCATCCGTGATAGACGCCGGCCGGGACGTGGAGGAGCGCCGGCTTGTGGACGCCCAGATAGAACTGGTTGATCTCCCCGTGCGTCGGCGAACCCTCGCGCGTGTCGTAGAGGGCCACCTTGATCATGCCCTCGACGCAGGCGATATTGTCGGACTGCTTCTCGTGCTTGTGCCAGGCCTTGACGACGCCCGAGTAGGTCGTGGTCACGTAGACCTGGCCGAACGCCTCGAAGAGCTCGTCGTCCCTGCGAAGGATCTCGGTCAGCCGTCCCCGTTCGTCGGGGATGACCTTGAGTGGCTTGAGCTTCACGCCGTCGATCATCGTCGTCTCCTTGACCTACTTGATTCCGATCTCGCTCTTGTCGCCCACCATGAACCTGTAGGCCGATGGCTTGGGCGGGCATTTATAGATCCGCACCTCGCGCCCGATCAGGCTCTTGTCGATCCGCGCTCCGACGTCCACGATCTCGCTCCCCTCGAGGACGATGCTGTGCTCGATCTCCGTCCGGATGATACGGCACCGCGGCTGGATCGACGTGAACGGCCCGACGTACGAGTCCACGATCTCCGTCCCCTCGCCCACGATCGCCGGCCCCCGGATGATGCTGTTCCGCACGACCGCCCCGGCCTCGACGACCACGTTCCCGTTCGTCTTCGACGCCGCGTCGACCGTCCCCTCGATCCTCCCCGCTATCCCCTCGAGGATCAAGCGGTTCGCCTCCAGGATGTCATCGATCTTGCCCGTGTCCTTCCACCAGCCCGAGACGAGGTGCGGCTGGACCTCGAACCCGTGGTCGATGAGGTATTGGATGGCGTCCGTGATTTCGAGTTCGCCCCTCCCCGACGGCTTGATCGCTCCGGCCGCCTCAAAGATATGCCTGTCGAACATATAGACCCCGACTAATGCGAGGTTACTCTTCGGTTCCTTCGGCTTCTCGATGAGTCGCGCGACCCGCCCGTCCTCCCGAAGCTCGGCCACCCCGAACATCTTCGGGTCGGGCACAGGAGTCAGCAGGATGAGCGAGTTCGGCTTGTTCGCCTTGAACTTCTCGACGAGCGACGTGATGCCGCTCTTGAGGATATTGTCGCCGAGATACATGACGAACGTGTCTTGTCCCAGGAAATCCTTTGCCGTGAGCACGGCGTGGGCCAGCCCGAGCGGCTCCGGCTGTTCGATGTACGTGACGCGCACGCCCCATCGGGCGCCGTCCCCGCACGCCTCCCGGATCTCGTCCTTCGTGTCGCCGACGATGATCCCGATCTCGGTGATCCCCGCGTCGCGCAGGGCTTCGATCCCGTAGAACAGGACCGGCTTATTGGCGACCGGGACGAGCTGTTTGGCCTGGGTGAAGGTCAGAGGCCGGAGCCTCGTTCCCTTCCCGCCGCTGAGGATCAAACCTTTCATCTTATCAATACCCTCCTAGAAAATCCGTTGTCTTGCCGATGTTCCCCAACCCTAACGAGAACTTGATCTGGGTCTCGGGCTTGGCCCGGAAATAAAATACTTTAGCTTCGAAGGTAAAATCAAGGCATTGGTAATGATAGACCGCCGACCCGGCGATGTACAGCAGCTTCTGCTCCTTGACGTTGTAGTTGACCTCGCCCACCAATTCGATCGGCCACTTCGGGATCTTCAACCCCGACGCCGCGTTGATCTGGTGCCGCTTTCCGAACAAACGGCTAATCTCATCCGTGTACCACGTGTTCGTGCTCTTGTACCAACTCACCGACAGGAACCTGCCATCCGTTCGTGACCCGAGGTTTGCGCTCAGCCTCAGGCTCGACAGCTTTTTATAGTAGGGATTGTACCCGGCCGACACGTCCAAACTGTATTTGGCCGACGGGTAGCACCGGAGCGTCGCGTCGACCTCCGAATACTCCGGCACCCTCCCTTTCACCCGGAACCGGCTCAGCGGCCCCTCCTCCGGCGCCAGGTAATACGTCTGCGACACTCCCAGCTGCGCGACCTCGCGCGCCTGGCCTTTCTCCTTGATGTAGAACCGGTTCGTGAGCCCATACCCCAGACTGTGGTACCTGAAATTATAGAACGATGCAACGATGATCCGGTTTCTCTGGCTGATCGGGCTTTCGTAGTCGTAGCTCACGATCGGCTCGATAACGTGCTTGAACACCGGGTCGCCCTGCTTGTTCCGGTAAACCTTCGAGAACACCGGCCCGACGACCTGCGCCGCGACCTTCGCGTTCATCGTGAATATCGGGTCGTTTCCCTGTCTCTTCGTCCCCGGCTCGTAGCTCTGCGGGTAGTAGTTGAAGTTCCCCGTGACCGACATGTCCATCGTCAGCCAGGGGATTGACGTGAACGGCGCGGAGAGCGTCGGGTTGAACGCCAGGCCGTCGGCCTTCCGCTGCGTCCCTGTCTTGTAGTCCTCCGCCCAACCGTACTCCGTCCTGCTGTAGGACGATGCGAACGACAGGTAAAGCGGCGAAAGGACTTTGACCTTGAACATGCTGAAACTGATCTGCGGCATGGTCTGGCTGACGATCGACCTTTTGATCTCGGTCTGGCCGAAGAACGTCTCGAACTTCGAGACGTTCGCGCTCAGGTTGAAAGACGACCATGACCTTTGCAGATAGACCTGGGAGCGGCGGTTCGAAACGAGGGCCAGCTTAATATTATTATCGAACTCGCGCAGGAAATCAAAGCTCGACTGCAGGTCGACGTTCGCGACCAGGTTGAAGCCGAGCGGCAGGGGCTGGTTGTGCTTGAGACGGAGGATGTAGGCGTCTTCGGGTTTTGTGCCGCTCGCGTTGGGCTTGAACGTGAAACCGTAGAGGTTCATTTCGCCGCCCGACCCCTTGCTGAAGAGATACCGGAATTGGAGCGCCCCGCCCATGCCGCGGACCGAGTAATAGTCATAGTGGAACGTCGCATCCATGCTGCGGGCGATGGCCCAGAAAAAATCCTGCTCGTAGATGAATCCTTTGACCCCCGACCAGCCGATCTGCGGCATCAAAAAACCGGTCACCCGGTCCCGGCCGACGGGGTAGCGCAGGTACGGCCAGTAGAAAATGGGGACCTTCTTAATGCTGAAGACGGCGTTCCACATCTCGACGTAGTCGTCCTTTTTAAAGTTCGCCCGGCTGGTGGAGAACTTCCAACGCGGCACCGGCTGGCTGCAGGATGTGATTCGGGCCTTGAAGAGCTTGTACAGGTTCTGGTCCTGCTTATCAACGGAAGCGGCGTGGTAGAAGATCGTGGGTTGGACCATGCCGTCGGCCTTCTCCATACGTCCCTGCTTTGTCTCGAGGTTGACGAACATCTTCTCGGCGCTCAACGACTCGTTCGGGAGCTGGACGGTGACGTTGCCCGTGGCGACGCAGTCCTTCGTCTTGGGATCGATTTCGACCCGGTCGGCGAAGAGCCTGAGGTCCTTATAGCGGACCTCGACGTCCCCGGCGAGGAAGATGCGGTCCTTGGTCTTTTCCTGATTGCGGGCGTAGACCGTGATCTCCTCCTGGGCTTGGGTCTGGGGAGCGGCGGTCTCGGCCTGGGTCTGGGGACCGGAGGAAACTGAAGAGCCAGGGGAGGCGGGGAACGAAAAGGCGGGAACGGCCGGAATGGCGCATAAAACGGCCAACAGGGCCGCCGGGAAAGCCGGTAATCGCACCCGTCCGCGCATGTCCTTTATTATAACATAATCGGGCTTCTTGACCGCGCCGGGGGCGGTGATATATAGTCGGCCTGATCATGGTCCCCCCTAAGATCTCCCAGGCCGTGGGGCAGGCTTTCCGCCTGGGACGGGCCGTTCGTCTGGTCTGGCAGTGCGCCCCGGGATGGGCCGTGCTCAACATGGTCCTGGTCATCCTCCAGGGCTTGCTGCCGCTGGCGACACTGTATCTCATCAAGCGGATCATAGACGCGGTCACCGCCGTCAAAGGCGCCGGCGCCTTGTCCCCGGGGCTCTCCACGGTCCTCCCGCTGGTCGCCCTGGCCGGAGGAAGTGTCCTCCTGGCCGCGCTCTGCCGGTCGCTTGGGGAACCGGCCGGACAAGCCCAGTCCACCCTCGTCTCCGACAAGGTCTCGGACATCCTGCACGCCCAATCGGTCGCGGTGGACCTGGAATACTACGAGGACACCCGATACCAGGACACCCTGCACCGTGCCCAACAAGAGGCGCCCTACCGCCCCACCCGCATCTCCAACGGACTGCTGCAAATCGGTCAGAATGTCGTTTCCTTTGCCGGGGTGGCCGCCCTCTTGTTTGCTTTGGGCTGGCAAGTGGCCCTCGTCCTGTTCCTGGCCGCGATCCCGGGCGCCTTGATCCGTGTCGTCTTTGCCCGCCGCCTTTTCCGTTTCGAGCAAGCGCAGGCGGAAAACGAACGACGGGCGTGGTACTACCATTGGTTGCTGACGGACGGACAGCACGCCAAGGAAGTGCGCCTCTTCAATTTGGGAGCGACCCTGCGCAAGCGCTTCCTCGAACTGCGCGCTTCCCTCAGGCAGGGGAGGTTGCGCATCTCAGGTCAACGGGCTTGGAGAGATTTTCTCACCCAGGCGTTGGCGGTGGCGGCCCTGTTCGGGGCGCTGGCCTGGGTGGCGCTGCAGACGGTGCGGGGGACACTCAGCCTGGGCGACCTCGTCCTCTATTACTCCGGTTTTCAGCTGGCTCTGAATTCTCTGCAGTCGCTTCTGCGCGGCCTGGCCGGCCTGTATGAGGACAATCTCTTCCTTATCGATTTCGAGCGTTTCCTTTCCCTGAAGCCGCGCGTGCCCGCCCCGGCCTCGCCCAGCCCGGTGCCGAAGACCGGCCTGCTCGTCTGCCGCGGCTTGACGTTCCGTTACCCGGGGAGCGAGCGGGACAACCTCAAGGGGGTGGACTTCGCGCTGGAGCCCGGTCAAGTCGTCGCTTTGGTCGGGGAGAACGGGTCCGGCAAGACGACGCTGGTTAAGCTCCTTTGCCGCCTCTACGACCCATCGGCGGGCTCGATCCAAATGAACGGCCTGGACCTCCGCGCCCTGGACCCGATCGCCTGGAGGAAGGAGATCACCGTGATCTTCCAGGACTATCTTCGTTACGCCCTCACCGCCTGGGAGAACATCTGGCTGGGGGACCCGGAGGCCGAGCCGGACCGGGAGCGGATCGCGAAGGCGGCGGAATTGGCGGGGATCGATGGACGGATCGGAAAACTCCCCCAAGGATACGAGACCATGCTCGGCGTCCGCTTCCAGCGCGGCCAGGAACTGAGCTGGGGAGAATGGCAAAAGATGGCGCTGGCCCGGGCCTTCTTCCGCGACGCCCGTATCGTTATCCTGGACGAGCCGACGAGCGCCCTGGACGCGCTGGCGGAAGCGGAACTCTTCCATCATTTCCGCCGGCTCATCGGCGGCCGCAGCGCGATCCTGATCAGCCACCGGTTCGCCACGGTGAGGATGGCGGACCGGATCTACGTGATGGCGGACGGAGGGATCGCCGAAGAGGGGACACATGGCGAATTGATGGAACGAAACGGGTTGTATGCGCGGATGGTCCACGCTCAAGCGAGCGATATGCCCGATTCATCGTAGATGCCGCGTCCGCGATATTCTTTCCGAGACAGTTCAACTTAAAAAAGATCCAGGCCGCCCCCCGGACGGTTTTTCTCCCGAGGTTCGCGGAGCCCTTATCGGCCCTTTCGGAAACATCTCGAATTTTATTTAATAGACTTATGCTTTGATCACGTTTTTCGATCCGGTTTTGACGGCGTTGCGGGTGTCCACAACGAGCTTAGCGTTCTTGACGATCCAACCGTAGTCGTAGGAGGTGTGGTCCGTGGCGATGATCACCGCATCGGCCTGCCGCAGCCTCTTCGCCGTTAACGGCACGGACTTCAGAGACATCCCTGGGTATTCCCGATGGCCCGACGATTCCGGCACGTACGGATCATTGTATTCGACCTTGGCCCCCTTCTTCTGCAGGAGGCTGATGATCTTGAGCGCCGGGGACTCGCGCTGGTCGTCGATGTCCTTCTTGTAGGCGATCCCCAGGACGAGGATCTTCGACCCCTTGAACGACTTCCCCTTCTTCGCCAGGGCTTCGAGGGTCTTGTTGATCACGTAGTACGGCATGGCGGTGTTGATCTCGCCGGCCAGTTCAATGAACTTCGTCGAATAATCCACCTCCCGCGCTTTCCACGTCAGGTAGAACGGGTCGATGGGGATGCAGTGCCCGCCCAGGCCGGGCCCGGGATAGAAGGGCATGAACCCGAAGGGTTTCGACGAAGCCGCCAGGATCACTTCCCAGACGTCGATCCCCATCCGGTCGAATATCATCTTCAGCTCGTTCACCAGGGCGATGTTGACACAGCGGAAGATGTTTTCCAGGAGCTTGGTCGACTCCGCCGCCCGGGTCGATGACACGGGCACCGTCTTGACCACGACCTGGCTGTACAGCGTATCGGCCAGAGCCAGGCAGTCCTTGGTCAGGCCGCCGACAACCTTGGGAGTGTTCTCGGCCGTATAAACGGGATCGCCGGGGTTCTCGCGCTCGGGCGAGAAGGCCAGGAAAAAATCCCTGCCCGCCTTGAGGCCGCCCCGTTCCAGGATCGGCAGCATCTCCTCGTCCGTCGTCCCGGGGTAGGTCGTGCTCTCGAGGACCACGAGCTGGCCCTTCCGGAGATGCCTGGCGATCGTCTCCGTCGTGTTGAGGACGAAGGACAGGTCGGGGTTCCGGTGATCGTTGAGGGGCGTCGGGACGCAGATCAGAACCGCGTCCACGTCCGTCAAGCGGGCAAACTCCGTCGTCGCCGCGAACCGCTTCGTCGAAAGGAACGGCCGCAATTCCGCCGCCGTGATGTGCTTGATATAGCTCTTCCCCTGGTTCAACATCTCGACCTTCCTCCGGTCGATATCGAACCCGATCACGGCGAAACCCTTCTTCAGGAAGGCCTTGACAAGCGGCAGGCCGACGTACCCGAGGCCCACCACACCGACCACCGCCTTCTTATCCTTGATCCGTTTCTGCAGAGTCCGGCGGAGTTCGTTCATGACGTTCCCATCCCTTCTTTGTACCAGTTTATG
>JALHVH010000154.1 GCA_022867105.1 Candidatus Aminicenantota bacterium | reverse complement strand
TTATTTCACGAAGCTGGTCACGGATTATCCGAAAAGCGCTTTCGCCAAGAAGGCCCAGGAACGGCTCAGGCAGATCGAAGTCGCGGACAAGGCGAAGAAACAAGAATAGGCTTTAACATAGACAGACAATGACAATTTCAGATCGGAGGTCAACATGAGAAAAAGGGCGGCGCTGCACGTTTTCCTAGCGGCCGGCCTGCTCCTGGCCGGGACCGCCGCAGGCCTGGCGCAAGAGGAGGGCCTGTCCAAGGGCATAAACTTCAAACTGGGCTTAGGGGCGGACATTCTTTCGCGGAACGTCCAATGGGATAAGGGGACCGACGGGTCAAAGCTCAAAGCTTTCAACGTCTTCCTGACCTCGGAATTCGAATTCCCCATCCATCTTGCCCTGGGCTTGTTCGCGGGATTGAGCTTCTCCGATTTCAATGGGCTGCTCTTCCGGAACCTGCCGTTCTCCATAAGTTACCAGGCGGGCGCGGTGAAGGGAATCGTTCTCGGCGGAGAGCTCCGCAAGGGCCTCTTTTCTTTTGGGGACTTTCAGACGGAAGCGGCCGTCCAGTTCGTCTCTTCCTTGGGATCCACGAAAAAATGGCTCATCGAAGGATTCGCCGTTCCAGGGGAAACTCAGGGAAAGCCGAGGTGGTCGCAGCTGAATGCGGGAGCTTCGCTGGTCTATGCGGCCTACGAGAACTTCAGGCCCTACTTGGGCGTCTCGCTGAATTGGCTCTGGGGGGACTTCCGAATGACGGAGACCATGGGGGATCTTCAGGGAACGCAAGTCCGGGAGATGCGACAAAAAGGCCTCGTTCGGATCTCCCTGGGAACGACCTTCCAAGTGACCCGGCAGTTCGGCCTCAGGGGAGAAGCGGGGATCGTCCCCGCCAAGGGAGGGACCGACCTGAGCGCGTCTCTCAGACTTATCTACGGGTTTTAACCGGACAAGGAGGAGACACCCATGACTCAGAACAGCGTGAAAAAGACCCTGACGGTCCTGACGATCGCGCCGGCCTGCGTTTTAACCCTTCTTATCGGGACCCGGACGTTCGGCAACGACGATCACGGTTTCGGGAAGCGGGAGATCGGCTCCCCCGCTCCGACTCTCCGTGAATTCGGCCTCGCTCCCGCCCGTTACGACGAGCTGAGGATTCGCACGCTGGGACGGGCGGCCGTTCCCCCTTCGAGCGGGCGCAGATACGCGATAGACCGTGTCCTCGTCAGGTTCCGCCCCGACATCGCCGTCCAGAACATCCGTCCCATTCTCCGGGCCTACGGTTCCACGTCGCTCGCATCCGTCCCCCAGATCGGGCTTCACATCATCGCGGTCCCCGAGGGCTTTTCCGTGACCGATTTCCTATCCGCCCTGCAGCGCAATCCCGACATCGAGAGCGCGAGGCCGGACCCCATCATCCGGATCACGGTCAGACCTGGGGACAAGTACTTCGAGTCCCAATACGCCCTCCTCAACACGGGCCAGGTCCTCGATGACCTTCCCGACCGGCCTCAATGCACCGCCGGTGCCGACATCAGCGCCACGGGGGCATGGGACCAGACAAAAGGCGATGCCGGCGTCATCATCGCGGTTTTGGATACCGGCGTCGACATGAAACACCCGGATATCGAGAACAAGATCGCCTCCCGCGGCAAGGACTTCATCAACAACGATAACGACGCCACGGACGACCACTGGCACGGGACCCACGTCGCGGGGATCGCCGCGGCGGAGACCGACAACGAGCTGGGCATCGCCGGGGTCGCATGGAACTGCACGGTCCTTCCCGGCAAGATCATCGCCGCCAACGGCGAAGGGGATTACGGTTCCCTGATCCAGGCGCTGTACTGGGCGACCGACCAGGGGGCCCAGGTCATCAACCTCAGTTTGGGCGGCGAAGAACGCGACGAGAGTCTTCTCGCAGCCGTGAAGTATGCCTATGACAAGAAGGTGGTCGTCGTCGCCGCGGCCGGAAGTGAGGGCGGGCCCGTCCTCTATCCGGCGGCCTACGACGATTATTGCCTGGCCGTCGCCGCCACGGATTACAACGACAAACAGGCCTCTTGGTCCAGTTTTGGCCTCGAGGTCGACGTGGCCGCCCCGGGGGTGGATATCCTGAGTCTTTATCCGACCTGGGACACCCCTTCCGGGTTCGCCCCGTATGCCTACGCCAGCGGCACTTCCATGGCCACGCCGCACGTGGCCGGGATGGCGGCCCTCATCAAGAGCCTCAAGCCCTGGCTCACCGCCGGGGAGGTCATGAACATCATCCGCTACTCCGCGGACGACGTGAATTCGGCCACGTTCCCGGGCAAGGACGACCAGATCGGCTACGGCCGGATCAACATGGAGAGGGCCCTCGTTCCCTACGAGCTGAATTCATCAGAATAAGCGGAGCGGCATGATCAAGTCCCTTCGCATCCGGAACCTGGCGACGATCGAGGAACTCGAGCTCGAGCTCGAGAACGGATTGTCGATCCTGACCGGGGAGACCGGAGCGGGAAAATCCATCATCATCGACGCCATCCGCCTCATCCTTGGCGACAAGGGGTCTCCGGATTACATCCGGACCGGTAGGACGGAAGCCTCGGTCGAAGCGGTTTTCGAGGCGCCGAAGATGGCCGCGAGGCTCAAGGACCTAGGGTTGGAGGACGGCGAGGAGCTGTTCGTCCAGAGGCAGATCTCCGGGACGGGGCCGGGAAAAGCCCATATCAACGGCGTCCTTGTCCCGGTCCGGAAGCTCAAAGAAGCCGGGACGGCCGTCGCCGATATCTATGGCCAGAACGATCACGTCTTCCTCCTCCACCTCGAGAACCACCTCATTTACCTGGACGCGTTCCTGGACGCCGGAGCCCTGAGAGGAGAGGTTTCGCGGGCGGCCCTCGAACTGAAGTCCGCCCTCCTCCAAAAGCAGGAGCTCGAGTCCAAGAGCCGGGAGCGCGTTCAGAGACTCGACTTTTTAGCCTACCAGGTCCGGGAGATCGAGGGTGCCGGGCTCAGGCCGGGCGAGGACGAGGAACTCGCCCAGAACCGGGAGATCCTGAAGAACGCCGAAAAGATCGCCGGGCTCATTGACCAGGCGCTGGACCTGAGCTACGCCCAGGAGGAGTCCATCCTCCCTCTTCTGACCAAGTTCAAGAACGTCCTGAAAGAGCTCATCCCGTATTATCCTTCCCTCGAATCCTCCGGTCCATCTGTTGAGGAGTTCGGCATCGCCTTGCGCGAGCTCTCCCACGGCCTCATGAAGTTCAAGGATGGGAACACCGGAACGCCCGAGGACCTCGAGGTCATAGAGGGAAAGCTCAATATCATCGATAAGCTCAAGAGGAAATACGGGCCCGGGATCCCGGAGATCCTTTCCTATCTTGAAGGGATCAAAGCCGAGGAAAAGGCGTTGGTCGCGGGCCGGGAAAGGCTTGAGGGGCTCGAAGAAGAGATCGTAGGAAAATTCAAGGATTACGTCGCGAAGGCCGGGAAGCTCGCGGCCGTCCGCGTCCGCGGGGCCAGGAAGCTGTCTGCGCTCATGGAAAAGGAGATCGCCATCCTGGGAATGAACAAGGCCGCTTTCAAGGTCGAGGTCCGGACCAACGCTCCCGCGCTGGAGGACCCGGCCACCATTCGGGAGGGCGGGACGGAGGAGGTGGAGTTTCTCATCTCGCCGAACCCCGGCGAGGAGCTCCGGCCCCTGCGGAAGATCGCCTCGGGGGGCGAGCTGTCCCGGGTGATGCTTTCCCTGAAATCCATCGGTAAGGAGGCGGAAGCGGCGAGGACGCTCATCTTCGATGAGATCGACTCCGGCATAGGGGGAAGGGCGGCGGATTTCATCGCCGGGAAGCTCGAGGCCCTATCCCGGAAACACCAGGTCATCTGCATCACCCACCTTCCCCAGATCGCCGCGGCCGCCGCGCACCAATTCCGGATCGACAAGAGGTTCGAGAAGGAGAGGACCTACACGACCGTCCGGAAGCTTCAGGGAGGGGAACGGGCCGAGGAGATCGCCCGTCTCATATCCGGCACCCGGATCAGTGAAGCTTCGCTCCAGACCGCCAGGGAGATGCTGGCAAGCGCCCGGTCCGGAAAGAAAAAGACGGGGTCCGGGTCGGACTCCTGACGATCTCTGCCCTCATCTAAGCACGATTTCCCATCGTTCCCATTCGTGTATAATGGTCTCTCCAAGGCCCAGGAACATGCCCGTGAACCTCGAAGGATGCCGTTTTTTCATCAAGACGTTCGGCTGCCAGATGAATGAGAACGACTCCGAGCACGTGGCCGGGCTCCTCATCCGGGCCGGGGCCGGGAAGGCCCCGTCGCCCGAAGAGAGCGATATCATCCTCGTCAACACCTGCGCCGTGAGGAAAAAATCGGAAGAAAAGATCGATTCCTTCCTTGGCCGCCTCTCTCCTCTCAAGAAGGACCGGGACAGGGTCATCGGCGTCCTTGGCTGCGTCGCCCAGCTCCGCCGCGGTGAGTTATTCAAGAAAAGGCCCGAGATCGATATCATCGTCGGCCCCGATCATTACCATGAGCTCGCCTCGCTTCTCTCCCAAAAGCGGGAAGGCAAGCTCCTCAAGACGAGCTGGAACCGTGTCTGGCATGAGATCGGGTCCGCCGAGACTTTTCGAAAAAGCCGCGTCAGCGCCTACGTGCCTATCATGGAAGGCTGCGACAATTTCTGCGCCTACTGCGTCGTTCCCTTCAGCCGGGGCCGGGAGAAATGCCGGCCTGCGGCCAAAGTCCTGGCGGAGGTCCAGGACCTCGCCGGGAACGGGTACAAGGAAGTCCAGCTTCTTGGCCAGAACGTGACCTCCTACCGGGATCAGGAGACGGGAGAGGATTTCGCCGGACTGCTGAGGAAGGTGAGTGGGGTCGAAGGCATTGAATGGATCCGATTCATCACCTCCCATCCCAAGGACATCTCTCCGGAGATCGCCCGGATTATGGCCGACCGCCCGAACATCTGCCGGCAGCTCCATCTCCCCCTCCAATCCGGTTCGACGGCTGTTCTGGAAAGGATGAACCGGGGCTATTCCCGAGAAGACTATCTGGAAAAAGCCGCCCTGTTCAAGGGTCTGATGCCGGATATCGCGCTGAGCACGGACGTCATCGTGGGCTTCCCGGGGGAAACGGAGGCCGATTTCGAAGAGACCCTGAGCGTCTTGAAAAAGGTGGAATTCGCCAATATTTTCTCCTTCCGTTACTCGCCTCGCCCCCGGACCGCCGCGGCCAGGATCGCAGACGACGTCCCTCTAGGCATCAAAAGGAAGAGGCTGATCATCCTCCAGGAAGTCCAGAAGGAAATCCAGCTCGCCAGGAACAGGACGTTCATCGGAAAGACCTTCCAGGTGCTCTGCTCCGGGGAAAGTCAGAAGGACGCCGGCCGGTACTCGGGAAGGAGCGAAGGATTCCAGGTCGTCAATTTCGGCTCCCCCCGGGATGTCCGGGACCGCTTTGTCGATGTCCTCATCACGGGATGCGGGCCCTACAGTCTCCACGGGAAAGCGCTTCTCTAGCCCTTCCGGCCGTGTCCGTTGCGCTTCTCCCCGATTTTGGGTATAATCCTGTGTCTTTCCGTTTCCCAAAGGGAATAAGATTGCGGCCATGAAAGTCAACGTCTGGAACACGATCCTGCAGCTCAGCAAGGAGCGCGGGGTCGAGCCTCGCATCATCATCCAGGCCATCGAGGAATCACTCCGGGTGGCCTCGGCCAGGTTCTTCATTCACGGGGAGGACATCCAAGTCCTCTTTCGTCCGGAGAGGGGTGAGCTTCGAGTCTACGTCTCCAAGAAAGCCGTCCTTCATCCGAAGAACCCGGCCCGTGAGCTCTCCTTAGAAGAGGCCCGCGGGATCCGGCCGGGGGCCAACCCCGGGGATGAGGTCGAGGTCGACCTGCCGGCGGACACTCTCGGCCGTATCTCCGCCCAGGCCGCCAAGCAGGTCATCTTCCAGAAGGTCCGGGACGCCGAGCAGGAGAAGATCTACGGCCAGTTCGCGCCGCGCCTGGGGGAGATCATCACGGGCGTCGTCCGTCGTTTCGAGAACACCGTGATCATCCTAGAAGTGAACAAGACCGACATCGTGTTCCCACTGCGCGAGAAGCTCTTCAACGAGGAGTTCCAAAGGGGCGACAGCGTCAAGGCGGTCATCGTCCAGGTCCTCAGGGGATTCCGGGGGCCCCAGATCATCGTTTCACGGGCCAACGCCCAGTTCCTGGCCAAGCTCCTCGAGCTCGAGATCCCCGAGATCGCCAACGGGACCATCGAGATCAGGGACATCGTCAGGCAGCCGGGCGAGCGGGCCAAGGTGGCCGTGGAGAGCAAGGAGAGGGACATCGACCCCATCGGAGCCTGCATCGGCGTCAAAGGGAACCGGATCCTGGCCGTCTCCAAGGAACTGGCCGGCGAGAAGATCGATATCATCGAGTGGAACCCGAGCCCCATATTATACGCCAAGGCGGCCCTCAGCCCGGCTAAGGTGGAAAATGTCCTCATCCAGGACACCGCCGATAAGGTCCTTCTGGCCTCTGTCTCCGGAGACCAGCTGTCCCTGGCCATCGGCAAGAAAGGGATCAACGTCAAGCTGGCGTCGCGGCTCGTCGGCTGGAAAATCTCAATTCAAGAAGAACAACGGACATGAACAACCCTCCAACGAAAAAACCAACCCCTAAAAAGGCCGTCAAGCCGGCCGTCGAAAGCACCCCGAAGCCCAGGCCCAAGCTCCGGCTGCGGGAAGGAATGCTGATCAAGGACGTCTCCGAAAAGATGAAGCTCCGGCTCAAGGACCTCCTCGACAAGCTCGGGGAAAAAGGATTCGCGCTCACGGCCAATGACCTCGTCGATGAAGCCCACGCGGCGCCCCTCACCGCTGTGACCGGTTACGACGTGGAGTTCGTTTCGCTCGAGCAGGAAATGAAACTCGGGGCCGAGAGCCGCGCCTCGGAAATGGTCCCGCGGCCCCCCGTAGTGACCATCATGGGCCACGTCAACCACGGCAAGACGACGCTTCTCGATGCCATTCGCTCCTCCCGCCTCGTCGACAAGGAATCCGGGGGGATCACCCAGCACATCGGGGCCTACCGGGTCCTATACAAGAACCGCCCTATCACGTTCATCGACACGCCGGGCCACCAGGCGTTCACCCAGCTCAGGGCCAGGGGGGCCAAGCTCACCGACATCGTCATCCTGGTCGTGGCCGCCGACGACGGCGTCATGCCCCAAACGAAGGAAGCCATCGATCACGCCAAGGCCGCCGGCGTCCCCATCATCGTGGCCGTCAATAAGATGGACAAGCCCGAGGCCAATCCCGAACGGGTCAAGCAGCAGCTGTCCAAGGAAGGTCTCCTGGTGGAAGATTGGGGCGGCAAGATCATCAGCGTCCAGATCTCCGCAAAGGACAAAACGAATATCGACGACCTGCTGGAGATGGCTTTGCTCCTGGCCGAAGTCACGGAGATCAAGGCCAACCCCAGGGGCCCGGCCCAGGGCGTCGTTCTCGAGGCCCGGTTGGACGCTCAAAAGGGGCCCCTCGCGACCGTCATCATCCAGCAGGGGACGCTCGGCCACGCCCAGGCGTTCATCTCGGGGACCGCGACCGGAAAGGTCCGGGCCCTGTTCGACGACGCCGGGAAGCCTATTAAGAGCGCGGGGCCTTCCGTGCCCGTCGAGGTCCTCGGCTTTTCCGAAGTGCCCTCGGCCGGGAATTACTTCCAGGTCGTGGACGACACGGAAACGGCCAGGCTGATCGCCCGGTACCGCCTGTCCAAGATCAAGAAAGAGGAGCCGGTCCGGCTTGAGCACGCCACCCTGGACGACCTCTTCAAGAAGATCGAAGAAGGCCAGGTCAAGGAGCTGTCGCTCGTCCTCAAGGCCGACGTCCAAGGCAGTGTCGAGGTGCTCGTGGAAGTGCTCCCTTCGCTGAGCACGGAAAAAGTGAAGATCCGCATCCTCCACGCCGCGACGGGGGGCATCACCGAGGCCGACGTTCTTCTGGC
>JALHVH010000153.1 GCA_022867105.1 Candidatus Aminicenantota bacterium | reverse complement strand
TTCAGCATGGCGATCAATTCATCCAGGAACTTGGTCCTTTCCGGATCGTTGTAGCCGGTCTTGGCCTTTTCCAGATATTCGATCGCCTTGGGGTAATCCGCCTTGTTGATGTAGCACCTTCCGGCCATTTCGAGGAACGCCGGATCGTCAGGCTTCAGGACCAGGGCCTTTTCAAAACGTTCCAGGGCCTCGTCAACACGGCTCTGCTTGAACAGGACCAGGGCCGAATTGTAGAACGCGTCGGTGTTCGAGGGGTCAAGTTCGAGAGCCTTCTTATAGGCTTCAAGGGCCATGTCCGGCTGGTCCTGCTGTTGGTAACAGACGCCCAGCTGGTGGAAGGCGGCCGCGAACTTGGGGGCCATTTCGGCGACCTGGAGAAACGCGCCCGTCGCTTCCGGGAACATCCGTTTTTTCGAGTAGGCCATTCCGATGAGGTAGAGCGCGTTGGCGTCCTTGGGGTTTTTATCCAGCATCCCCTTGAGCTGGGCGATGGCGCCGTCCAGGTCGCCCTGACGGATCATATCGGCCGATTCCTTGATCCCCGCTTCGACCTCCTTAAGCCGCTGGACTTCCTCGGCCTGACTCTGGGAAACGAGTATGACAGCGGGAATCTCGACCTTCTGCATCGTGTCCTGGGGGGTTTCAAACCTCCATTCGTCCTGTTTGGTCGCAAACCCTTCCTTGCTGAAGATCACCTGATAGACCCCGTGAGGCAGGCCGGCGAATTTGAACTCACCGCCCTTTTTCGTTTTCATATTGTAGCTGCGGCTCGTCACTTCGTCGCGGAGGTCGATCTGGACCCCCTCGACGGGGTTCTTCTGCGTATCGAGGACCTTCCCGTAAAGGTAGTACTCGCGGTACTGGGCAAGGCCGGGAACGGCGAGGAAGAGAATGCCGATGAGTGCGATCAGTCCGAGGGGCCGATATGTCCGGTTTCTCATGATGAATTCCTCTCCTTTATTTATCCTTGGATTGATATGAGTTCGCCTTCTGCAAAGCGTCCTTCATCTTTTCGGGATCGTGCCGCCGGTTATAGATATCGGCCATCAGGAACCAGCCGAGGGCCTTGAATTCGGGGGCCCCGGCCAGCGACAGCCCCTTTTCGACCATCGCTTGGACCTCGTCAAGCGGCGCGGACTCGACGAGGAGCCCGCGGGCCAGGAAGAGATAACCCTGCGGCTGGTCGGGGACGATATCCTTAACTTGCCTCATCTGTTCCATGTATCCCTGCTGGTCCCCGAGCTTGAAGAGGAGCTTGCCGAAGTTGAACCGGGCCATGTGGCTCTTGGGGTAGAGGGCGATCTCCTCGGAATAGGAGGCCCGTGCCTCTTCGAGCCGCCCCTGCTCCTCGTACATGACGCCCAGGTCGAAATGGGCGAAGGGGAACTTCGTCGACTCCCGGAGGATGTCCTTGAACATCGGCTCGGCCTCGCCGTAACGCTTCATACCCACAAGGCAGGCGGCCAGGGTCAGGCGATGCTGGGTCAGCTTGGGCTGGATGGCAACACCCTTCTCGAGGTACGGCAGGGCCTTCTCGTAGTCCTTGAGCTTGATATAGGCCTCGCCGATGAGGGCGCAGGCCTGATTGTTGCGTTCGTCCACCGCCAGGGTCCTCTTCCCGAGGGCGATGACGTCCTCGGCCTTCCCCTCCTTCATCAGGAGGTTCGTCAACGAGATGAGGGCCTGGATGTTCTCCGGGTCTTCCTTCAGGAGCTGGTCCAGCCTAGCCTTGGCCCCTGCGTTGTTCCCCAGTTCCATGTAGCCGGTCGACAGCAGGAGGAGGGCCTGGGGGATGTTCGGCTCTTCGCGCAGGGCCTGCTCGAGGAGCTCGACGGCCTTAGGATACTGCTCCTGCATGATCAGCTCCCCGGCCCGGGTCACGGCCATGAAGACCGGGAGCTTGTCTTTGGGGTCGGCCAGGGTGGCCTGCCCTTTGGCGGCGGCCGTCTTGGCGGGGACGGGAGCGCCCACGTATCCGAGGGCCGCCAGCCGCTCGACGGTCTCCTTGTCGAGGTTAGCGGCCTGGGGCATCGGGGCGCCGGCGCTCGTCTCGGTCATGAGACCGTCGAGCTCCCTCTTCATGGAGAGGGCCCGGTCGGGAAGCCTGTTCTGGACGTCCTTCTCCTCCCCGGGGTCCCGGACGAGGTCGTAGAGCTCGGGGCGCGGGGCGTCGATGAACTTGTAGGCCGGCGTCCTCAGAGCGTGGAGCGGGCTCCAGCCGAACTGGAGGTTGGGCGCCATGGACTCCGAGTAGGCGGAGGCCTGCGGGGCGCCCTTCGGGTCGAGCATCGCGGGGATCTGGGACCGGCCGTGCACCTTGCCCGGGGCAGGGATCCCGGCGAGCTCCAGGACCGTCGGAAAGACGTCGGCGGTCCGGCTTTGGGCAGCCACCCGGACCCCTTGCAATTCCCGGAACGGCGTGACGACGATGAAGGGCACGTGGACGGCGTAATCGTAGATGAAATATCCGTGCGTCCCTTCGCCGTGGCTTCCAAGGCCTTCCCCGTGGTCACCGACGAGGACGACGACGGTCTTCCGGTCCAGCCCCCGCGCCGAGAGCCATTCCGAAAGCCGGCCGATCTGGGAATCCATGAAAGCGATCTCCCCGTCATAGAGGCCGACGTGTCCCTTCCACTGCCTCCCATACTCCGAACGGAAAGGCTCGGGCGGCTCGTACGGGGAATGAGGATCGTAGAGGTGGACCCAGGCGAAGAAGGGACGGTCTTTCTCTTTCTCGAGCCAGGCTAGGGCCTCGTCCATGACCTCGTTGCCGGGCTTCTGGACGGCGCCGAGGTCGA
>JALHVH010000152.1 GCA_022867105.1 Candidatus Aminicenantota bacterium | reverse complement strand
GCAGACGGAGGCGAGACTCCTGGACAAAGAAGCGGAATTCCTCGGGCCCCTCCGTGCCCTGCGCTTCCCCCTCGAGACCCTTCGGGGCACGCCCACGACCGAGGTCAGGCTGGCGGTCCTCCCCTCGTCGGAAGTGGAGAAGCTCTCGGCGTTGGCCCAAGAACGGCCCATCTGGTTCGAGACCGTCGCCCGCGATAAGAAGCTCGCCCATGTCCTTCTGGCTTTTCCGCGGGACCTCGGGGAGGAGATCGAGCCCTTGTTGAAGGAGCTTAATGCGGCGCCCATTTCCCTGGACGCGCATCTCGGGAAGGCCCGTCCCGGGGACAAGGTCGGCGACATCCTGGACAGGAACGACCAGGAGCGCGCCCGGTTAAGCGCGGATATCGCCGCCCTCGAAAGCAAGATGAGGGCCCTGGCCGTTCACAAAACGGCCCTGATGTCCGTTCATGACATTTTGCTGAACGAGCGGGAGAAAACCCTGGCCGCGGTCCTCCTCGGCGAGACGGAGAAGGTCGTCTGCCTGGAAGGCTGGGTCCGGGCCGCGGACAGGAAACCCCTTGCCTCGCGGGTCGCCTCGGTCGCCGAAACCGCGCACGTCTATTTTCGCGCGCCGCTTCCTGATGAGGAACCGCCGGTCACCCTCGAGAACCCCGGGATCGCGAAGCCGTTCGAGATCATCACCCGCCTCTACGGCCTGCCCGAACGCGGTCACCTCGACCCCACGGTCCCCCTCGCGCCGTTCTTCTTCCTTTTTGTGGGGCTCTGCGTCAGCGAAGGCGGCTACGGCCTTCTCGTCACCGTGCTGAGCCTGCTCTTCCTCAAGTTCGGGCGGCCGTCGAAAGGCGCCCGGCTCTTCGCCAAGCTCGCCCTCTACCTCGGCCTGTCCAACATCGTCCTGGGGACTCTCTTCGGCAGCTGGTTCGGGTTCCCGATCCGCTCGCTCCTCCTCATCGATCCGTTGAAAGACCCGATCCTCTTCCTCGGTCTGTCGCTTCTCCTGGGCTTCATCCAGGTCTGGTTCGGAACGCTCCTGAGCATGGTTAACGCGATCAGAAACAAAGCTTTCGCGGAATCCATCGTCAAGGGCGGCTGGCTTCTTTTACTGCCGACCCTCATTCTTTTCTTCGTGCTCAAGAGCCCGCTCGCGGGGGCCCTTGCCATCGCCGGCGCCTCCGCCGTCGTCTTCTTTGCCAATCCCAGCCGAAACCCGTTGGCCCGTTTCTTCGGAGGCCTCTACAGCCTTTACGGCATTTCCGGGTACCTCTCCGATACGTTGTCCTATTCCCGCATCCTGGCCCTCGGCCTGGCCACCGGGGTCATCGGCATGGTCATCAACAACCTGACCCAGACGGCGTTCAAGATCCCGGTCGCGGGCTGGGTCCTGGCCCCGCTCATTTTCGTCGGCGGCCACCTGTTCAACCTGGGCATCGGTTTTCTGGGAGGCTTCGTCCATTCCATGCGCCTTCAGTTCGTCGAGTTCTTCACCAAGTTCTACAAGGGAGGCGGAAAGCCCTTCAAGGCCTTCCGGCTCGAGAATAAATATATGGAGTTCGTCGAATAGGTGATCCCTAATGAGACATAAGGAGGTCATACGAAGATGACTCTAGGATTGTTACTGGCAATCGCGGGCGCGGCCTTGGCCGTGATCCTGGCCGGCATCGGTTCCGCCATCGGCGTCGGCCTGGCGGGACAGGCCGCCAGCGGGGTCATGAGCGAGGACCCGGGCAAGTTCGGGAGCGTTCTCCTGCTCGTCGCGCTTCCCGGGACGCAGGGCATTTACGGGTTTCTGAGCGGGTTCCTGGTCATCCTCAAGCTGGGGCTGATCTCCGGGACCGTCCTCCAGCCCACGGTGAACCAGGGCTGGGCGATCTTCTTCGCCTGCATGCCCGTGGCCTGGGCGGGATTCATCTCCGCCATCCACCAGGGGAAGGTGTGCACTTCGGGCGTTTACATGGTCGCCAAGCAGCCGAAGGAATCGATGAAGCCGCTGGTCATGGGCGCCCTGGTCGAGACCTACGCTGTCCTTGGCCTTCTGGCCACGGTTCTGCTCTTGAACGGCATCAAACTTCCGTAGATGAACCGATGAGCCTGGAAAAGATCGTCGACAAGATCCTGGACGACGCCCGGGCCGAGGCGGACCGGACCAGGGCCGAAAGCCTCCGAAAGGCCGGGGACATCCGGGAGGAGGAGAAGCGGCAGGCCGGCGAGCTGGCCGGGGCCCTTCTCCGTGAGGCCGAGCGCGGGGCGCGTCTTGAGGCCGGGCGGATCGTCACCCAGGCCCGTCTCGAGGGGAGGATCGAGCTCCTCGTCGCGAAGAGGAGTTTGATCACCGAGGTCCTGGAAAAGGCCCTGGCCGCGGCGCCGGTCCGAGGCCGTTCCCTGACGCGGAGGGTCATCCTGAAGGACGGAGAAAGGGAAGAGCCCTTCGACCGGGCGAAGCTCCTGGACGAGGTCCGGCCGGGACTGGAGAACCTGATCGCCGACATCTTGAAGATATGAAACGACATTCCGCGCTCGATTACGCATACGCCATCGGCCGGGTCCGGGCCCTCGAGAACTTCCTCGTCGGCCGGACGGCGTTCCGGGAGGCCGCCGGGTCCGCAGACCTTGCATCCGCCCTCCGGACCCTCGGCGAGGCCGGGCGTTTTTCCGAGGACTTCCCGGACATCCGGACGCCCGCCCAATTGGACCGGGCGATCGAGAAGGAAGAGGCCAAGCTTTTGTCGTTCCTTTCGGAGGTCCTCCTGGATAAGCCCATTCTGGACGTTTTCCTGCGGGACTCGGACCCCCAGGAGGCCTTGGGCCTCGGGCGCGAACTCGGTTGGGCGTTCATCACGGACCACCTCAGGCGCCGGATCGATCTCGGCAACATCAAGATCTTCCTCCGGGCCAGGCACCTCGAATTGCCGGAGGAGAGGTTCCGTGCCGCCGTGTTGCGGGGAGGGTTCCTGGAGGAGCGAATATTCCTTGATCATTTCGGCCTGCCCTTCTCCGACCTCGGGGCAAGACTTTCGTCGACACCGTATGCCGGCCTTTGGGAAAGCTCGGTCCGGGCGCTCACGGAGAGGGAGACGTTCATCGACCTCGAGAGAGGGTCCGAAGATTTCCTGATGGCCCATTTGAGATGGGCGAGATATATCGTCTTCGGCCCGGAGCCGGTCTATGCCTACGGGCTGGCGAAGAAAAGGGAGCTCCTCCTCGTCCGGATGGTCGTTTCGGGGAGGATCCATGAGATCCCGGCCGCGGTCCTTAGGGACCGGATCAGTGAGACCTATGTCTGAGGGGATGAAGGTCGCGATCGTCGGCGAGGCCGGGCTCTTGTTCGGCTTCAGGGCCCTGGGCCTGAAGGTTTTCTCGCCGGCGAGCGTCGATGAGGCCCGGACGGTCATGGCCGTCCTTGAAAAAGAGGATTACGCCCTCTGCTTCCTTCACGAAAGTTACTTCGGGCCGTTACAGGAGGAACGTGAGGCGATCGGAAAGAAGTTCCGTCCCGTCATCGTGGGCTTTTCGGATTACAGGAAGATCTCGGACCACATCGAGGTCCGGATGAAGGAAATGGCCGTCCGGGCCACGGGCTCGGACTCTCTGGTGAAACGGAAGGGAAAGATATGAGACAAGGTCAGATCGTTCGCGTGGCCGGTCCCCTCGTGGTCGCCTCGGATTGTCTTGGGGCCAAGATGTATGACATGGTGAAGATCGGGGAGCTCGGCCTGATCGGTGAGATCATCGAGCTCAAGGAGGACCGGGCCTACATCCAGGTCTACGAAGACACGACGGGCATAGGGCCGGGCGAGCCGGTCTTTCTCACGGGCAAACCCTTGAGCGTCGAGCTCGGGCCGGGGCTTCTCGGCTCCATCTACGACGGCATCCAGCGGCCGCTGGACGTCATCCGGGCCAGGGAAGGGGACTTCGTCGGCCGCGGCATCCAGATGCCCAGCCTGAGCCGCGAGAAGAAATGGGACTTCAAGCCGCGGTGCCGGGCGGGCGACACGGTCGGGGAAGGCGACGTCCTGGGCGAGGTCCAGGAGACGCCTCTCATCGTTCACAGGGTCCTGGTGCCGGCCGGATGCGCAGGCCGGGTGACCGAGGTCCGGTCGGGAAGCCTGGGGGTCGCCGAGATCGTGGCCCGGATCGAAACGAAGGAAGGAACACGCGATGTCCCGATGTTCCAGACCTGGTCGGTCCGCCGGCAGAGGAAGGTGGCCGAGCGGCTGATGCCCGACGAGCCCCTGGTCACGGGACAGCGGGTCATCGACACGCTTTTTCCATTGGCCAAGGGCGGGACGGCCTGCATTCCCGGTCCCTTCGGCAGCGGCAAGACCG
>JALHVH010000151.1 GCA_022867105.1 Candidatus Aminicenantota bacterium | reverse complement strand
TTCGGCGCCCGCTCCGCCCTTTATGAGACCGCCCGGGCCTTCGGCGTCCCGCCGGACGAAGCTCGTTCCATGACGAAGCGCGTCCCCTTCTTCGCGGAGCCCGATTTCCTGAGGAGGGACGTGCCCGCCTCGGGCTACCTCGATGTCTGGAAGCTGGCCGCCGAGCTGGACCACGTCTACGCCGAGATCTCGCTCCACGTGGGCGGTGTCATCCTGACACCCGCGCCGGTCGAACGCTACCTACCGCTCGAGGAGTCGGCCAAGGGGCTCCTGATGTGCCACTTCGACAAGAACGTCGTCGAGGACCTCCGGCTCATCAAGCTTGACCTCCTTTCGGTGAGGGGTCTGGCCGCGATCTCGGAGACGAAGGAGAAGCTCGGGATCCGGGGGATCCCCGCCGGCGATGCCGCAGTCTACAGGATACTCGGCGAGGCGCGGACGATCGGCTGTTTCCAGGTGGAGAGCCCGGCCATGATGAACCTCCTGCGCCGGATGAAGCCGCGGACCGTCTTCGAGCTCACCCAGGCCCTGGCCATCATCCGGCCCGGACCGACCGAAAGCGGGATGAAGGAAGCCCTTCTCCGCGGCCGTGAGGGTAGGGCCGCGTTGCGAGACCCTTTCCTCGAGAAGATCCTTCCCGAGACGGGCGGCATCCTGCTCTACGAGGAGCAGGTCATGCAGATCGCCGAACGCGTGGCCGGGATGCCTCCCGAGGAGGGCGATCTCCTTCGGCGGAGCCTCAGGAAGAAGGAGGGCGACCCGGCCCTCCGGGAGCGGTTCGTCCGGGAGGCGAAGGAGCGCGGCTACACGGCCGGGGAGGTCGAAAAACTCTGGCAGACCATGGAGAAGTTCTCGTCCTACGCCTTCAACAAGGCCCATAGCGCGTCCTACGCCAACATGGCCTACCAGGCTGTCTATCTCAAGGCGCATCACGCGGTGCCGTACCTCGCGGCCGTGCTCAACGCGGGCGGCGGCTATTACGGCCTCGAGGAATACGTCGAAGAGGCCAAGCGGCAGGGGATCCGGATCCTCGGCCCGGACGCGAACAGAAGCGGGCAAGGGTTCGAGGTGGAGGACGGGGCGATCCGCGTCGGGTTCACGTCCATCAAGGGGCTGGCGGCGAAGACCGTAGGAAAGGTCCTCGAGGAGAGGACGGAGGGAGGGAAGTTCGGATCGGTCGAGAACTTCCTCGAGCGGGTGAGCCTTTCGAAGAGCGAGCTCCTGGCGCTCATCCGGGCCGGGGTCTTCGACTCGCTCGAACCGCGGCGGACGCGGCAGGTCCTCCGCTACTTTCAGGGGCTCGAGGACATGGAGCAGGTGGCGGACATCGACGACGGGGAGAAGGCGCGGATGCTCATCGACTCGCTCGGGTTCAGTCCCGTGGGCGACCCGCTCGACCTCTACGAAGGGAAGCGGCCGCCGCTTCGGATCCGGGACCTCAAGAGCCGTGTGGGCAGCCTGGTCGAGCTGGTGGTGCGTGTCGTGGACGCCCGGCAGATTCCGACCAAAGGGGGGAGCCGGTATTTCTACCTGTTCGAGGATGAGACGGGGCTCCTCGAGGGTGTGGGGGAGACGAAATGCCTGAGTTTCGGCACGCCGCCGATCTGCTGCTTGAGAGGAGAGGTCCAAAACGGCGGCAACCCCGTAAAGATCCTCAATTGCACGTTCCTGAGGGAGTTTTAAGGAAGAGCGAGATTGGCGAGACCGGAAATGCAGTCGCAGGCTTTAGCCTGGGGCCTTGAAATGGCGAAAATGCCACGGAGGTATGCCGATGAGAAGATACAAGTTTTCGGTGGTCGTGGAAAGGGAAACGGGTGGATTTTACGCATCGTGCCCGGCCCTTCCCGGGTGCTATGCGACGGGAAGGAGCCGTGGCGAGGTCATGCGCGCCATCCGGGCGGCCATCCGGGTTCACATCGAGGATAGAATGGGCGATAACGAAAGCGTTCCCCAGCCCGAGCCGGTCAGCTTCACCCGGCTCGAAGTCACGTTTTAAAGGTTTTTTTGACCTGCCGGGCGATCTTTTTTCTGATTTTATTGAACGATGGCGGCGGGCCGGTCCGGACCGGCTTTCCGTTGATGAACAGGGCGTCCGAGATCCCCCATTCGAGGAAAGTGTCCCGGTTGAGGGTATTAACAGCCTGGAAATTGACCTTGCCGCCGAATTCCGAGGCCGCCCGCTTCGCCCGCTCGATCGCCATATTCATGGCCGGGCACCAGCCGGCGATGAAGGCCGTGACGGTCACTTTTTCGGGAGCCGTTTCCGGCCTCTTCTTTTCCCGGATCCACTTGGGAGCGACGGCATCATCGGCGAAAGGCTTCCAAAGTAGGACCTGCATGCCGATCTTGTCCGCCTTCTTGTAGCCGTGTTTCCGGAACCAGGATGCCCGCATGAAGACGGGAATGGCCATTCCCCAAGCCGCCATCCCCTTAGCTCCAAGGGACTTTGCGTCCTCCTCGGCGGCCAGGAGAAGGGTTTTGCCCATTCCTCTTTTCTGAAAGTCGCCGCGCCCCTGCTTGTGACCGTGGACCCAAATACAGTAGATGAAATAAAGCCCGTGTCCCTCCACCAAGGAGCGCTCAATGGGCGCATACTGGATCATTCCCCCGACGTTCCCGGCATCGTCCAAGGCCAACTTAACCCTCAAGCCATTTTCTTTCGTCGCGTCATACCAGATTCGCTTGTGGTCTCCGGCTTCCGCCACGTCCGCGGACCAGTCCTCGAGGCAAACAAAATAGAGTTCTTTGTGTTCCTCGGTTAGATCGATGACCTTCATGGCATGCCTCCTTTGCGGGCAAAATATGCACAAACTTGGCTTTGACTAATCATGTCCGTTGTATTTCTTCTCACCGGCTTCCAGCCGGAACGGGAAGCGGTTCTGGGCCGGGGGAAGGGGACATGTGGCGAAAGCCGTGAAGGCGCAGGGAGGGTTATAGGCGCGGTTGAAGTTCAGGACCGTTTGATTGCCGGTATCGACATTGAAGTCCAGGAAGCGCCCCCCGTCGTAGGTTTCCTCCCCGTTGGTTCCATCCCCGAAGACGAGGAAATAGGTCCTGCGCTCTTCGTCATCGAACGCGATGAATTCATATTCCCTTCCCTCCAAAGAGAATTTCACGATCCCGGGAGAGACCAATTCAGACCTTTTGACGATTTTCGCTTCGACCTTGACGCTCCTGGGAGCAGAGTAGGGGACGAAGCCGGCCTCGATCCGGAATGCCGCCGAAGGCGGAAAGTAGTCCAAACCCGTGTAATCCTTGAAAGCCGGCGCGTTGAGATCACGGAGGCGGACGGCATAACGGTCGCCCCTCCGGATGACCCACATCCTTAAATCGCCGAGGGCCAGAGTGTCCGGGCTGGTTGAATCCCCGGCCCTGATTTCCATCCGGGCGACCTGTTTCCCGCCGCAAAAAAGTGCGACGCCGGGGGCCGCTTCAACTGTGATTTTC
>JALHVH010000150.1 GCA_022867105.1 Candidatus Aminicenantota bacterium | reverse complement strand
GATGTGGGACGTCGAGGCCCCGAACGCCCCGACCGCGAAAATGACCGCCTTCTCCGGGTCGATATTGTTTCCGCACGTATAAATGTCGAGGGCCCCGTAGCCGAATTCCGGCCAAGTGTGGATGGAGATGTGGGATTCCGAAATGACGACGACGCCGCTGACCCCGTTCGGAGGGAAACGGTTGAAGGAGATCGACCAGACGTGGGCGCCGGCGATCTCGGCCGCCTTGACCAGGATCTGCTGGACCTTCTCCACGCTTCCGATGATGTTGGGGTCGCAGCCGGAGGCTTCGACGATATAATGATGTCCTATCGAAGGATGGATCGTCTTGGTCATTTTCTCCTCCTCGAATGAAGGCGATTTGATTATGGCACAACCCCGGAATCTGTCAAGAATTGAATTCCCGGCATCTATCGACAATTCTGGGCCTTGACGGCGTGATGGACAGCTGATAATCTTTTTATTCAAAGAGGCGCTGATATGACCGAGAAAACCAAGGGCACGTTCAAGAGCTTCGGCTGCAAAACCGAGAAAGAGGTCCTGGACATCATCCTCGACCCGGGTAACGGCATCGAGTTCGTCCGGGTCATGTTCGCGGACATCCTCGGACGGCCCATGGACTTCGCCTTCCCCAGCTCGGAGCTCGGCAAGGCCTTCCAGGAGGGCAAGGGGTTCGACGGTTCGTCCGTCGAGGGGTTTGTCCGGATCGAGGAGAGCGACCTCATCATCAAGCCCGACCCGGCGACCTTCAGGGTCCTGCCCTGGGAATACAAGGGGTTTGACGACCAGGTCCGCTGGCGGGAGGCGATCCTTTTCGGCGACATCCTGACCCCAGATGGCGAGCCCTACGAGGGGGACTCCCGCCGGGTCCTCAAGAAAGCCCTGCGCAAGGGGAAGAAAGAATTCGGCATCGAGGATTTCAAGTGCGGGCCGGAGCTCGAGTTCTTCATCTTTCCGAGCGACCGGGAAGCGATCCTCACGGATGAGGGCGGCTACTTTTTCAGCGGCCGGCACGGAGAGCTTCGCAAGGAGATCCAGATCCATCTCAAGAACATGGGGATCGAGTCCGAGTTCGACCACCACGAAACCGCTCCCAGCCAGCACGAGATCGACCTCAAGTACACGACGGCCCTGGAGATGGCCGATTCGGCCATGCTCTTCCGTTACATGGTGAAGAAGGTGGCCCGCATGCACGGGCTCTATGCCACGTTCATGCCCAAGCCCATCAACGGCATCAACGGAAGCGGCATGCACGTCCACCAGTCCCTCTGGAAGAAAGGGAAGAACGTGTTCTTTGACCCGAAAGGTCCCTACCATCTTTCGGGGACCGCCCGGTCATACATGGCCGGATTGATGACCCACGCCCGGGAGATGTCGGCCGTCCTCAGCCAGTGGGTGAACTCCTACAAGCGGCTCATCGAAGGCTATGAAGCTCCGGTCTATGTGGCCTGGGGCCAGAAGAACAGGTCGGCCTACATCCGGGTCCCCGAGTACCAGCCGGGGAAGGAACACGCGACGCGCATCGAGCTCCGCTGCCCCGACCCCGGATGCAATATCTACCTCGCCCTGGCCGTCATGTTCTCCGCCGGCCTGAGCGGGATCAAGGAAGGGGATGTTCTTCCCGCCCCCGTCGAAGAGAACATCTACGAGATGAGTCCTTCGCGCCAGCGGAAGTTCGAGATCAGGACCCTGCCTCAGGACCTCGGCGAAGCCATCAGGATCATGGAAAAGAGCGATCTCATGAAAGACATCCTGGGCGGCCACATC
>JALHVH010000149.1 GCA_022867105.1 Candidatus Aminicenantota bacterium | reverse complement strand
CCGACCTCGTCGACAACGAGGATGTCCGCCCCTAGGTCACGGGCCAGGATGACCTCCGCTCTTTCGAGCCCGCCGGGGACGAGAAAAAAGTTTCCGACCCGCTGCCGTCCCGGCCTTCCCGCCGTCCTCAGGAAAGGGACGGACGCCCCATCGCGGAGGTCGAAAAGATCATAGCCCTTGACCTTTCCTCCGTCGAGGCGCACCTCGTTCAGGAAGCCCCCGACACTGAACCCGGCCAGGTCCCAGAAGGCCGCCGCACCCTTGAGGAACGTCGTCTTGCCCGAATGGACCGGCCCCGTCAGGACGAGAACCGTTCTTCGCATCAGCAGGACCCGGACGCCGGAGGGATTATCTGACCACCACCCTGGACCCGTTCGTCTCGAACTGGAGAGGCTGGCCCATCGGACCGTTGGCCGAGACGCTGGTGATCGCGATGGACGCCTCACCCGGGGCCGCGGATTCGAAGACCAGGACCGCTAGGATGCCGCCGCCTTTGATCCCCTTCCCGACGGCCGGGCTGGTGAGCCCGATGGTGCAGGCGCCGGCCGAATTATCAATGTTCTTCAGGAACGGGACCTTCTCCCCCAGCCGGCGGACCAGGCCGCCTTCGCTCACTTCCTTCAGCTTGATGATCCGGGGGTCGTAGCTGAGGTCGAGGGACATGTTGCCGATCTCGAGGTCCGACCGCAGGTCGACGCTGACCCGGAACTCCCTGCCTTTCGGCACTTCAAAATTGGCCGGGTTGAGGATGACGGCGTTCGGCCCGCCCCTCTCCTCCGTCGCCGGCTCGCCCGTGGAGAACTCTTCTTCGGGGAAGACCTGCTCGCTCGTCTGGCCCTGGAGCCCTTCGATGTCCACCCAAAGCGGCTTGGAGTCCTCTTCGGTCAGGGGGACGGAACGGATGATGTAGGGCGTGATCGTCAGGATGACATCGGTCTGCTCGATGGTCGTGTCCGTGCTCGAGAACAGGGCCCCCAGGAAGGGAACGCCCTTGAGCCCGGGAATGCCTTTCAGGGACTTCCGTTCCTCATCCTTGAGGAGTCCGGCCAGAAGATTGGTCTCGCCGTCCTTGAGCCGGATGACGTTCTTCACCTCCCGTGTCGTGATGATGGGGATGTCGGCGATCCCCTTCCCCCCGATGGACGTAATCTTGATCTCAAGCTCGAGGGTGACCTCCTTTTCGTAGTGGATGCGGGGCTTGATCTTGACGTCGATGCCGACGTCCTGGTAGTTGTAGTTGATGATGGGCTGTTGGCTGATCCCTCCGGCGGCGAACGGGGTGAAGGTCGTCTGGGGCACCGGGACCTTTTGGCCGACCATGTACTTGATGTCCTCGGAACCGATCCCGCGGAGTCGCGGCTGGGCGATGATCTTGGTGTCGGCGTCGGTCTCCAGAAACGGGAGGAACATCGAGGGCAAGCTGAGCTGGTAATTCGTGGCCCTGGAGAGGTCGATGTCCTTCAACCCGAACCAGCCGTCCGTGGGGAACGTGCCGCTCCCGCTGTACCGACCGCTCACGGCGTTCTGGCCGAGGTCGATCCCGAGTTTCTGCATCTTGAGCCGTGAGACCTCCATGATCTCGAGGTCGATGATGACCTCGCCCTTGGACTTGTCCCAACGCCTAAGGAGCTTCTCGGCCAGGTTCACGGCGTTCGGCGTGTCCCGGATGGTCACGGAGTTCAGGTTCTTGTCGATGATGATGCTCGGGGCCTTGTATGGGGTGCGGATCATCATGGCCAGCGAGTTCTGGACATCCTGAGCGTTGAGATTGGAAAGGTAGAACGTTTTGATCGCGTTGAGTTCGTACTGCATCCTCTTCATGGGCTGGTCCGGGACGATGATGACCGTCTTCTCGTCGATCGGCCGGTAGAAGTTCTTGCTGGCCAGGCAGAGGAAGCTCATGGCCTGCTCGAAGGTCCGGTCCGTGAGGTCGATGGAAAGGGACACGTCCCGGAACTGCTCGTCGAAAACGAAGTTGATGCCGGCGTACTTGCCCAGGGCTTGGAAGATCGAACGAAGCTGGGCCTCGGTGAACTTCAGCTGGACCTTTTCCACGGTGACCTTGAGCTTGAAGGGGGCTTCTATGCCCTTTTCGGCCGCGGGCTCCGTCTTCTTCGCGGGCTCCCGGGTCAGCGCGGCCAATTCATCGGCATAGAAGCGGTTCTGAGGGTCATAAGAAAGGGCCTTGCGAACCTCGGAAACGGCCTCCTCTGTCTTTCCTTGCCCGGCAAGCGTCCTGGCCTGTTGGACGTGGAACAATCCGGCCGAGGCCTTCGCCCTCATGAGCGCCAGTCTGTAGACGGCCTCTCCGGGGTTCTCGAGGGCTGCCAGCTCATAGTTTTTAATGGCCTCGTCCCACTGCTT
>JALHVH010000148.1 GCA_022867105.1 Candidatus Aminicenantota bacterium | reverse complement strand
TTTACGAGAAGCCCGGTCTGGTCAGCTCGCTCCGGGAAAAGCTTCCCGTCCCCCTGATCATCGAGAACGATGCCGACTGCCTGGCCCTGGCCGAGTTCTTCGAACAATGCCACGGCCGTTATCATTCGGTCATGGCCGTCATCCTCGGCACGGGCATGGGATCGGGACTCATCCTGGACGACCGGCTCTACCGCGGCCCGCGCGGCAACGCCGGCGAGATCGGGCACGCCTCGATCGATCTCCACGGCCGGCTGTGCGAATGCGGCCGGACCGGCTGCGCCGAGGCCTATCTCTCGGGCCCGAGCCTCAGCCGGCGCTACAAGGAACGGACGGGGGAGTCCCTCATCACGCCCCGGGACATCCACCTCAAGTTCGAGTGCGGGGATGCCGACGCCCGCGCCCTCTTCGAGGAGAGCTTCCGGATCATGGGCGAGGTCTTCGCCAACGCCGTCAACATGCTCGATCTCGAAGCGATCATCCTAGGCGGAGGGGTGTCCAACATCCCGCTCTGGTACGATCACGTCCCGCCCTACCTCCAAAAATGCCTCTTCGGCGTCCCGGACCGCCGCATCCCCATCCTCAAGGCGAAACTGGGCGACTCCGCCGGAGTCCTCGGGGCGGCCTTCCTCGCCCTTCGCCGCATGAGCCTCCTGGAATTTTAAAAATATCTCTTGACAGGGGTTTAACGTTTTTTGTAATATGAAACTTCTCCGAAATGAGGTTAATTTCGGGGGGGAAGATGGGAACCGATCTCTCAAAGCTTCGGAGTTCTATTTCGTCTATCGATCAAGTGTAGAACTCTGCCTTCCTGTAGTGCCATGGGAACCGGCCTGACCGATCTTGTCCTGTTCGTCTATCGGCGGTAGCTTGCTCTTTTTTTTGAACCCCCCGCATAATCTGCCTGTTATAGAAGACAACTAATCAATACTTGTTGTCTTCCATAACCGCCAGAAAAACAGAGGTAGCTTTACTCGGAGCGTCCCTCCCTTCCGTCCCGGCGACGATGGAATCCCGAAAAGACATCTTCAAGGCCCTTATCAGGGAGTTCCACGCGACCCCCCCGCCCCGCGTCATGCGGCGGGACCTGCGGCTCCCGGAATGGTGCCTGCAGACCTCCCGGGACGCGCGGTCGAAGCCCATGCCCGCCCTGGCCGTCATGATCACGGGCCCACGCCGCGCCGGCAAGACCCAGTACCTCTTCCAGGTCCTCGACGGCCTCTGCAGTCGGGCCGAATCCCCCCTGCCCAGGACGCGCGCCATCTACATCAACTTCGAGGACGATCGCCTGCTCCCACTCGAAGCCTCCGACCTCGCGTCGCTCATCGACGCCTACTTCGAGCTCTACCCCGACAACCGGGACCGGGACGTCGCCGTCTTCCTCGACGAGGTCCACCACGTCGAGGGCTGGGACCTTTTCGTCCGCCGCCTCCTCGAGCGGAAGAACCTCCGCATCTTCATCACCGGCTCCTCCTCGCGGCTCTATTCAGAGTCCCTCCTGGGGGCCGTCCCCGGCCGCGTCCTCTCCTTCCGGCTCCTGCCCCTGAGCTTCCGGGAATACCTCACCTTCAAGGGCGTCGAGGCCGGCCCCGATCCCGTCCTTTCCGCCGACAGGTACCTCATCCGGTTCCTTCTCGAAGAGTACCTGGTCTTCGGCGGCTTCCCCGAGGTCGTCCTATCCGAGCTCTCCTCGAAACTTCGCATCCTCAGGGACTACTTCGACATCGTCATCTACAAGGACATGGTCGAGCGCTTCGCCATCCGCAACGTCACCCTCCTCAAGAAGCTGGTCAAGCACCTCGTGAGCCGGATCGGCTCGGCGGTCTCCTTCAACGCCTTCTTCCTCAGCCTCCGGTCCGGGGCCAGGGTCTCCCGGGAGACCGTCATGGAGTACGTCTCCTACCTCGTCCAGAAGGACCTCATCAGCCTGGTTCCTCTGTTCTCCGATTCGGAGAAGGCCCGCCAGGTCAATCCCCGCCGGGTCTTCTGCCTCGACAACGGCCTGCGGAACGCCGTCTCCTTCCAACTCGCCGAGGACGAGGAGCGCCTGGCGAAGAACCTTGTCTTCCAGAAGCTCAAGAGGGGCGGGGAAGAAGTCTTCTACTGGAAGGACCGAGGCGAGGTGGACTTCGTCACCTGCGGCGACCGCCGGCTCCGCGGCATCAACGTCTCCTACGGCCGGGAGCTGGACGCCTCGGCCTCGAAGCCGCTGTTGGAATTCCGGCGCGCGGCGGGCAGGCGGGAGACGGACCTTGCGGTCGTCACGAAGGACACGGAGAAGGTCGAAGCGGGCGTCCGCTTCATCCCCCTGTGGAAATGGCTCCTGGATGGGGAAAAAGTTGCATCCTGAATATTATCTGGATTTTAAACACTATCTGGTAGCCGTAAGGACATCGTGAACAGTTTTCTAATGCTTCCAACCGTAAGGACATTGTGAACACTTGAAGGGTCAGGCGATAGGATCAACGACTTTTCCGACGAACGGAAAAGGAAACGTCTTGATGACCTTCCCCTCGTACTTGATGAAAACTTTACGGTGGTACGTCGAGAGCGTCGCCACGACGTATTGTCTTTCCAGTTTCCGGAGGATGAAGTATTCGGCGCCGTTGAACTCGATACAACCGTGGGCATCGACCTTGCGAACCCAAGAGACCAAGCCTTTTGCAATAGGAAGGGCCAGATGACCCCGGGCGTCAAAGTATAGATCGAGAGTAAAGCCGGTGGGCAGATGACGGAGATTCGGCCAGAGCCGATTTCGGAGGACTCCGGGAAAACGGGTTCCATGGTCAGCCACGGTGAGACTCCGGCTGGGCTTCCGGACGTGATAATACTCGAGAAATCGATCGCTGCAACGCCGAACGGCCCGAAGATTGGCGCAGCAGTGCCGCAGGACCCGCATCTGCCAAGTGTTGTTGAAGCTCTCCACGGTCGCGTTGCGGCCTGGCTCCCCCTTCGGAATGAAGACAAGATGGATGCCGAAGAGAAGATGCAACCGGATGA
>JALHVH010000147.1 GCA_022867105.1 Candidatus Aminicenantota bacterium | reverse complement strand
ATGGCCACGAAAGCCCCCTCGTCGACGCTGTAAGAGATGCCCCGCAGGGCCTGGACCTCCGTGTCCCCGACCTTGTAGGTCTTGGCCAGGTTCTGAAGTTCGATGATCTTTTTCGCCATGGGTCTTTACCGGCCGATGAACATCATCCGCTGGGGCTGACCCTGGCGCCCGCCGGGGGTCGCAGCCACGATCGACCCGCCTTCCGTGCCGATGATGACCTTCTGGCCTTCCTGGAGTTCACCGCGGAGGATCTCCGTGTAGGAATTGTCCACGACGCCGGGCCTGATGAAAATGATCCGGAGCTTGCCGTCCTCATCCTGGGCCCAGACCCGGGAGGGCTGTTTCATCCGCGCCCCCTGGGGAAGCGCCCCTCCCTGTCCCTGGCCGAACATCATGAACCGCTGTCCGTCTTCCCCGGACCGGGCCGCTCCGCCCGGAGCGGTCGGACCGGACGCGTGGCCTTCGGGACCGACGCCCGTCTGCCTGAATCCGCCCTCCTGCCCGCGCCGGGCCGCCATCTTATCTTCCGCCTCCTTCATGATCTTCTGCATCTCCTCGTCGGGCAGGTTCGGCGTGAACCGCAGGGCGGCGTTCGGAACCCGGAGGACGTTCTTGGCCTCGCCGGAGATGATGGAGACCGTGGCCGTCATTCCCGGCCGCAGCTTCATGCCGGGGTTGTCGACGTCGACGATGGTCTTGTAGGTGACGACGTTCTGCGTGACCGTCGGAGAGTAGCGGACCTGATTGACGGTGCCGAAGAACGTGTCGTCGGGGAAAGAGTCCACCGTGAAGCGGACCTTCTGGTTTTCCTTGACCTTGCCGATGTCCGCCTCGTCCACATCGCACTCGACCTGCATCTTGCCGAGGTCGTTGGCGATCTCGAAGAGCTTGGGGGCCTGAAAACTGGCGGCGACGGTCTGGCCGATGTTGATGAGCCGGTTGATGACGACGCCGTCGATGGGGGAGCGGATCGTGGCGTAGGCCAGGTCGACACGGCTCGAATCGAGTTGGGACTTGGCCTGGGCCAGTCTGGCCTCAGAGGACTGGACGTCCGCCTTGGCCCCGAGGTAAGCCGCCTCGGCCGCTTCCTTCTCCTCGAAGGAGATGAGGTCCTTTTCAAAAAGGCTCAGGGACCTTTCATATTTCTTCTTCAGGTTGTCCAGGGTGACCTTGCTCCGCTCGAGGGAGGCCACGGCGCTCAGATAGTTCGCGTTGTTCTGATCGATCTTCGCCTTGAGCAGGGACTGGTCGAGTTCGGCCAGGACCTGGCCTGCCTTGACCTGGGAGTTGAAATCCACATATAGCTTGTCGATCCTGCCGGAGACCTGGCTCCCGACCTCGACGAGGCGGACCGGGTTGAGGGCCCCGGATGTCACGACCAGGGCTTCGAGGTCTCCCTTGGCCAGGGTTTCCGTCCGGTACTTCACGGCCCCGTTCTTGCGGCCTTTGAAAACGGTCAGCCCGAAGAGGACTCCCGCGACGACGATCGTCGCGGCGATGATGAGGATGGGCTTCTTTTTCACTTCACGTCTCCTTTATCCGTTTGCCGGGAGGGGTCTCTCCGCATGTCTTCGTGCGGGGCTTTCCGCCTGCCGATATATTCGTCGATCATGGCCTCCAGCTTCTGCTTCTGCTCCGGGGTCAGCACGGCGTCGATCTCGTCCTTGATCTGGGATCGCATCTCGCCGAGGCGCTTGTGGAACTCCTCGCCGAAGACCTCGAGCCGGTCTTCGTTGCGTTTGAAGATCTCCCGGATCTGGTCCTGCTGGGCCTGGCTCAGGCTGAGCTCCTTGGCCAGGATCTCGACCGTCGGGAAATGGGGTCCGCGCCGGTCCCTGTCCCCCGGCCCCGGCTCGTGCCTTTTGTGGACGAGATAACGCTCGCCGAAGTAGCCGGCGGTCCCTCCGATGATGAAGACGGCAATGAGGGAAAAAACGATCCAGAATTTGACCTTGGCGTTCATGGGATTGGCCTCCTCACGGGCTCGCGTTCATCGGCGGCGGCAAAGATGAGCTGCATGTGCCGGTCT